>DATFMD010000001.1:0-3289 GCA_035267125.1 Nitriliruptoraceae bacterium
ACCGACCAACTTCTTCATCTTGACCAGGCCCAGGTCGGGCTCGATGCCGGTGGTGTCGCAGTCCATCATCAACCCGATGGTGCCGGTCGGCGCCAACACGGATGCCTGGGCGTTGCGGAAGCCATGCTCGGTGCCCTCGGCCAGCGCGGTGTCCCACGCGTCACGGGCGGCAGTCAGCAGGTCGGACGGCGCCAACGACGCGTCGATGTCGTCGACGGCGGCGCGGTGCTTGCCGATCACCCGCAGCATCGGCTCCTCGTTGCCCGCGTAGCCGGCGAACGGACCGACGACCTGGGCGTACTTGGCCGACTGGGCGTAGGCGTGACCGGTCATCAGCGCGGTGATCGCACCGGCGAAGGCACGGCCCTCGTCGGAGTCATACGGCAGGCCCAACGACATCAACAGGCCACCGAGGTTGGCGTAGCCCAGCCCCAACTGGCGGTAGTCGATCGCGTTCTTGCCGATCGGCTCGGTCGGGTAGCTCGAGAACCCGACGATGATCTCCTGCGCGGTGAAGATCACCTCGACCGCACGCTTGAACGACTCGACGTCGAAGTGGCCGTTGTCGTAGTCGAAGAACTTCTTGAGGTTGAGCGAGGCCAGGTTGCAGGCCGAGTTGTCCAGGTGCATGTACTCCGAGCACGGGTTGGAGCCGTTGATGCGACCCGAGTTCGGGGTGGTGTGCCAGTCGTTGATGGTCGTGTCGTACTGCATGCCGGGGTCGGCGCAGGCCCAGGCGGCCTCGGCGAACTGGCGCATGACGTCGGGTGCGGACCGGGTCTCGATGACCTCGCCGGTGGTGACGGCCTTCAGCCCGTAGTCCTTGCCGGCCTCGTAGGCCTGCATGAACTCGTCGGTGACGCGCACCGAGTTGTTGGCGTTCTGGTACTGCACCGAGGCGTAGTCGGCGCCGTCCAGGTCCATGTCGAAGCCGGCCTCGCGCAGGACGCGGATCTTGTCCTCCTCGCGCACCTTGGTGGCGATGAACTCCTCGACGTCGGGGTGGTCGACGTTGAGGATCACCATCTTGGCGGCCCGGCGGGTCTTGCCACCCGACTTGATGGTGCCGGCGGACGCGTCGGCGCCACGCATGAACGACACCGGCCCGGAGGCCTCTCCCCCGCCCTTGAGGATCTCCCTGGACGAACGGATCGACGACAGGTTGATGCCCGCACCCGAGCCACCCTTGAAGATCGTGCCCTCCTCGACGTACCAGTTGAGGATGGAGCTCATCGTGTCCTCGACCGACAGGATGAAGCAGGCCGAGCACTGCGGCTTGTCGGTGGTGCCGACGTTGAACCACACCGGTGAGTTGAAGGCGGCCTTCTGGTGCACCAGCAGGTGCTTGAGTTCGTCGCGGAAGACCTCGGCCGACTCACCGGAGGTGAAGTAGCCACCGGCCAGGCCCCACCCGGTGATGGTGTCGGCGACGCGGTCGATCATGTGCTTGACGCTGCGCTCACGCTCGGGCGTGCCCAGCGTGCCGCGGAAGTACTTCTGGGAGACGATCGTGGTGGCGTTCATCGACCAGTCGGCGGGGAACTCGACGTCGCGCTGTTCGAACGAGGTGGTGCCGTCGCGCCAGTTGGTGATGACGGCGTCGCGCAGTTCCCACTCGACCTCGTCGTAGGGGTGCACGTCGGGCGAGGTGAAGTGGCGACCGAAGGTCAGCCCCTTGCCGGTGGACGAGGTGTCCATGGCGCTGGGCGTCACGGCCAGCGGCGTCGTGGCTGCAGTCGTCGTGTCAGCGCTGGTGGTGTCGGCCTGGGTGGGGGCGTCCGTGGTGGTGTCCATTGCCTGGTGATCTCCTCCCGGCGACCCTCACATGGTCGGCGGCGCGTCGTTGTGCGGCGGTGGGTTCGGCCCGTTGGGGGCACAGTGTGGACCCCGAGGTGCCTGTGGCCTCGTCATCGAGGCAGGTGCCAAGCGGCGAGCTCGGATCGTCCGCGTGTCGGTTCCTGTGCCAGTTCGAGGCGCGTGATGAGCGGTCGAACTGCAAAACGACACTCGTGGGATTACAGCGTGTGGAGACTGCGGTGTCAACCATTGAACTCGCGAAGTCGCGTTTCGGCAACACAACAGGTGGGGCCCTGTCCCCAACTACCACCACTACATGTTGTGGTTTGGCGAGTTCATCCCCAGCGTTGTCCCCAGTTCTGCACAGCACGTCCACATGCTGTCCACCACCGCCAGGCCGTTGACCACAACCTCAAGTCGAGGAAGACAGCGCGCTGGGTGCACACCCAGTCGGACCCAGCGCAAACTTGTGCGCACAACGGTGCAGGGTGCCCGGCGCAGGCTCGCACGTGACGTTCCGGCGCGGGCATTCCACGCAATCACGCGGTCGCCGGTGCCCTACCCTCCCTGCGACTGGCCCAACCGGGCCAGCGACCGGCTCGTCCGGATCGAGGCGCTCCGCGCGGTTGCCCCATCCCGCCGGGATCGCGTCGTTCGCCTGCTGCACCAGCCACCGAAAGGCCACGCGATGGCAGACGACGCCCCGACCGCGACGAGCCCGACGGCCGCGGGTTCAGCGGTGGCGGGTTCGGCCGACACCGGCCAGCGTGGTCCGGCCCGGCGTGACGAGGACCGTCGCGTGCCGGCATGGCTCGACCTTGCCGCGGGCTGGACCTGGCGACTGTTGGTCGTCGCCGTCGGGATCGTGGCCTTCTGGTCGGTCATGGGCCGCTTGCTGGTCGTCACCCTGCCATTGGCGATCGCGGCGATCCTGGCCACCCTGTGCATGCCGGGCAAGGAGTGGTTGCAGCGGCGAGGGTTCAGTTCGCTGTGGGCAACCGTGGTCGTCGTCATCGGCGGACTGCTGGCCTTCATCGGGCTGTTCGCCGCGATCGCGCCCTCCTTCGTGTCCCAGCTGCAGGAACTGGGCCCCACGGTCGTCCAGGGCTGGGACGACTTCCTGGCCTGGCTCAACGACGGACCGTTCGGCCTCGACCCCGAGCTGCTCGACAACATCGTGGCCACGGCCGAGAGCGCGGTGGCTGGCGGCGGGGGCGCCAGCAGTGGGGTCGTCTCCGGCGTGCTCACGGGCGTGACCACGGTCGGACAGATCCTGGCCGGCCTGGCGCTCACGATCGTCCTGCTGTTCTTCGTCGTCAAGGACGCGCCGCAACTGGTGACGTGGGCCGGCGCCCGCATCCCCGACCGCCACCGGCCCACCGCCTCGGCGCTGGGCCAGCGTGCCTGGAGCGCATTGGCTGGCTACGTGCGCGGGACCGCCACGATCGCACTGATCGACGCGATCGGGATCGGGATCGGCCTGTACTTCCTG
>DATFMD010000002.1:0-2407 GCA_035267125.1 Nitriliruptoraceae bacterium
GTCGAGGTGCCCCAGCGCAAGGGTGACCCGGTCGTGGTCGATCGCGACGAAGGCATTCGACCCGGCACCACGGCCGATTCGCTCGGCGGTCTGCGCCCGGCCTTCCTCCCCGACGGCACGATCACGGCCGGCAATGCCTCCCAGATCTCCGACGGCGCCGCGGCAGTCGTCATGATGTCGCGGGCGAGCGCGGAAGCTCGCGGTCTGCCGATCCTGGCCACCGTCAGGGCGTGGGGTTCGACGGCCGGGCCGTTGTCGCTGCTGCCCCAGCCTGCCAACGCCATCCGCCACGCCGCCGCCAAGATCGACGTCGATCCGTCCGCGCTCGACCTCTATGAGCTCAACGAGGCCTTCGCCTCGGTGGCCATGGCCGGCACCCAGGACCTCGGCGTCTCCGAGGACATCGTCAACGTCAACGGGGGAGCAGTGGCCATGGGGCACCCGCTGGGGTGCACCGGCGCCCGCATCACGATCTCGCTCATCACCGCGTTGCGCCAGCGTGGCGGTGGCACCGGCGCGGCTGCCCTGTGTGGCGGCGGTGGGCAGGGCGACGCCCTGATCATCGAGGCGTACGCCTGAACCACGCGAGCCATGCCGACGACGGTGACCCGTCAGGCCGGCACCAGCCCGCCAGGCAGCCAGGACGACCACGTGGACGACGACGCCCGAGCCCGCATCGACAGCCTGTTGGACGACATGCTGGCCGGGCAACGACGCGCACTGGCCCGTGTCCTCACGATCGTGGAGGACGGTGACCCGGAACGGCTGCGCCAGGTCGTGGGACGCGTGCACCCGTTGGGGGGTACGGCACGGATCATCGGGATCACCGGTGCCCCGGGGGTCGGCAAGTCCACCTTGACGAATGCCCTCGCAGGCAGGCTGCGTGCGCGTGACCGCCGCGTCGCCGTGTTGGCGGTGGACCCGTCGTCGCCGTTCTCGGGTGGGGCCCTGCTCGGCGACCGGGTCCGCATGCAGGGCCACCATGCCGACGAGGGGGTCTACATCCGGTCCATGGCCGCGCGCGGCCACCTCGGTGGACTCTCCTTCGCCACCCCCCAGGCCGTGATGGTGTTGGACGGGGTCGGCTTCGACGACATCCTGGTCGAGACGGTCGGGGTCGGACAGTCCGAGGTGGAGGTCGCGGGCACGGCGGACACGACGCTCGTGGCCATGGCACCCGGCATGGGTGACTCGATCCAGGCGGCCAAGGCCGGTGTGCTCGAGATCGCGACCATCTTCGTGGTCAACAAGGCCGACCAGTCCGGGGCCGGCAAGCTCGAGTCGGAACTGCGGGGCATGCTCGAGATGGGCCATGCCAGCGGAGCGGTTGGTGATGGCGACGATGCCTGGTGGCCGCCGATCGTGCGGACCGTCGCCGTACGCGAGGACGGGCTGGATGAGCTGCTGGACACGATCGACGAGCATGGTGCCCACCTGGCCGCGACCGGCGCCGGCGAGCAGGCGCGGCAGGCTCGTGCCACCCATGTCGTGCGCGAACTCGCGTTGGCACGGTTGCGGGCCAGCCTCGACGACCTCGGGGACGGTGACGATGCCCTGCTGGCGTCGTTGTCGCGTCGTGTGGCGGCCCGCGAGGTCGACCCGTGGGATGCCGCCGACCAGGTCGTGGCCGGCCTGCAGTCTCCATGAGTGCCGGCCCGCAGGACGAACGTGGCGGTGGGGCGCCGGGCTCCGGGCAGCCGGACGGCCGGGCGCCACGGTCGCAGCCCGAGTCGACCCTGCCGTTCGACCCGATCGCGGCGGCACGTGCCAACTGGCGGGATCACGGCTGGGACCAGCCCGACCTGATGTCGGCAGCCACCTCGGTCGTGCGTCTGCACCAACTGCTGGTGGGCCGGTGTGACGGGGCGTTGCGCGCGCTCGACCTCAACTTCGCCCGCTACGAGGTGTTGGCGCTGCTGACGTTCTCGCGTACCGGTGCGTTGCCGATGGGCAAGGTGGGGGAGCGATTGCAGGTCTCCCCGGCCTCGGTCACCAACGCCATCGATCGTCTCGAGGCGTCGGGATTCGTGACGCGCCGCCCCCATCCCACTGACGGGCGCGCAGTGCTGGCCGAGATCACCGACGCCGGCCGCGACGTCGTCGCCGCCGGGACCGCTGCCCTTGTCGAGGTCGACTTCGGACTGACCGGCCTGGACGCGGCGCGTGCACGAGACCTCTTCGACTTGGCCCGACCGGTGCGGGCTGCGGCCGGCGACTTCCCCGACGACGCGCCCCCCCCGGCGTGAGCCCACGACGGTGAAGGCCAGCACCGAGGCGGGTGGGACCACCACGGGGCGGGCCAGGTCGAACCGACACACGCCGCGGCCCCTGCCGCGATTGGCAGGGGCCGCGTGACGTTCGGGGGTGCGGGCAGGCTCAGGCCTGGGCGGCGCGCTCCAGTGCCTCG
>DATFMD010000003.1:0-4114 GCA_035267125.1 Nitriliruptoraceae bacterium
GGCAGCGTGTGGCGAACCGACGGCGCGTGTCGGCACCGACGCCGGTCCGCTGGACACGGTGACCGGCGCAGCGCAGGACCCGACCACCGGCCCCACGCCCGGGACTCCTCCCCAGGCGCAACCGACGCCGCCGGGGGTGACGCCACCGGGACAGGCGTCACCGCCAGCCAGTCCGTCGCCCAGCGAGTCGCCTTCCGGATCTGCTTCGGACAGTCCTTCCCAGTCGCCTTCCGACACCCCCAGCGACGACCCGTCCGAGGGCGCCTCGTCGGCACCGTTGGCTCCACCCGACCTGGAACTTGACGGGTGGGACCTGCGCGTGGTCGGCCTGATCGATCCGGCTCGCGCCGATGTGCTCAATGCGTTCGCACAGCGACCGGTCGTCGTCGTGCTGCATGCCCAGGCCGACAGCGTGGCGGCCGAGGACGACGCCGCACCCGCCGACGACGCCAGCATCGTCGATGTCGTCTCGGTCCAGGTCGAACTGGACTCGGGCCAGGTGCTCGACGAACTGGGCGTGTTCACCGGCGCGACGACGGTCGAGTGTCCGGCCCAGGTGGAGCGCCGTGTCGTCCTGCGGGCCGGCCAGGGCCAGCGCACCTGCGCCGTCTTCGACGTGCCGGGCACTGCCGAGATCGCCGCCGTGTCGCTGGGTGCCGACGGGAGTGAAGCGACCGTCGACGTCGACGGCATCGAGATCGTGAGTTCGATCTCGGCGATCGAGGAACTGGACATCGGGGTGCCCGAATCGACGTTGGCGCTGGGGGAAGTCGTCGAGGTGGCGGTGGACGCGGCGACCGGGGACGCCACCGTGGACATGGCCGTGACGGCTGCCGAGGTCGTCGACGACAGCGACGGGCGACTGGTCGGCATCACCGTTGAACTGACCTCCGACGTCGACCTGTTCGAGGTGCGTTTCGGTCCCGAGATGATCGCCGCATTGTCGCCGGACGGCGTCCAGCGCACCCGCCTGATCGACGAGACGACGGCTGACTGTCGTGGCACCGGCAGCATCGACGTGCCGGCCGCGGAGGCAGTCAGCTTCTGCGTACCGGTGTTGGTGCCTGACGAGGCGATCACGAGCCATGCGCGGTTCACGGCCGTGCAGGGTCCACCCCAGGTGTGGCGGGTGTTGCGAGCGGGTGGGACGGCGGGCCCGGGCAGCAACGCCTGAGCGGCCGGCCGGCAACCCTGAGCGAGATTGGGGGTTGCCGCTGTCCGGGTTCAGGGACAACCCCCAGAGGCTGGCGCCTCGGCTGTTCCTAGCGTCGACGATGTCGCCGCTGTCCACCGCCGGGGAACCCCATGTCGTCGCTGTCCACCACTGAGCCACCTGCGCGCCTGGCCCGTCCGGAACCGGCTGCGGTCGCGACCGACGCAGCCGTGCTCGTTGCCCATGCACCACTCCCGGCCCCGCAGGCGGTCACGCCGGTCCGCGACGACGTCGACGAGGCGCCCGTGGCGGGCCTTCGCACGCTGTTCGGGTGGGCGACGGTCGGCCTGCTGCTGATCACCGCCGTCGTCGCGGCGCTGGCGTGGTGGGCAGGCCCGGACGCCATCAGGGACGCGGTCGCCCGCATGTCCACCGGGTGGGTGGGGGTCGCGATCATCGCGGAACTCGTGGCCCTCGCCTGCCTGACCCAGGTGCAGGTCGCCACCTTCCGGGTGACCTCGGGCCACCTCCCGCGTCTCGACGCGGCCGTGGTGGCGCTTGGCTCGTTCAGCCTGTCCCAACTGCTGCCGGCCGGCGGTGCTGCAGGTGGCGTGTTCGCAGCACGTCGGTTGGCGCGCCACACGGACGGCGTCACGGCGACCGCCAGCGCGGCGCTGGCGGCGGCGTGCAGCCTCGTCATGCTCGGAACCGTCGTGACCGTCGGTGGCCTGCTCTCGGCCAGCGTCGGCAGCGGCGACATGACGGTGGCCGTCGTGACCGGTGCAGCATCGCTGGCGCTCGTCGCCGTCGTGGCCGTCGTCGCACTCCTGTTGGCCGACCCGTCACGGCGCCTGCGTGTCGTGGCGTGGGTGGCGGACAGGACCGGACGGGGGCCGGCCGCCAGGAAGGACTGGCTCGAGGCCCTGGAACGCCAGGTGGCCGTGCTGCGCCGGCCGGGCCGACTGGCGCCCGGCCTGGGGTGGGCGGCGCTCGCCTGGACCCTCGACGTCGCGGTGTTGGTGGCGATCGTGCAGGCGGTGGGCCTGCCCGTGTCGATCGCCGGCACGATCGCGGCCTACGGCGTGGCCAACCTTGCCAACGCGGTGCCGCTGACTCCGGGCGGCATCGGGTTGGTGGAGGCAGGACTGGCCGGCACCTTCGTGGCGCTGGGCGCAGACCCGGGTGCGGCTGCGGCCACCGCGCTGGGCTACCGCCTGGTCGGCGACATGCTGCCCGTGGTCGCGACGCTGCCCGTCCTGGTGGCCGACCGACACCTGGCGGGTCCTCGCCGGGCCTGATGCTCCCGACTTGCAGGAACCTTTCACGGTCCTGCGACAGTGTGTGGAGCCGGCCCAAGGTCCGAATGTGCGGTCCGGCTCCCGAGGGAGGCAGGGCCGCCTATGGTGAACATGGCAGTGATCGGGAGCACGGGGATGCCCGCACTGGAGGTGACGCTGGCCGGAGCGTTGTCGTTTCGGCGGGGTGACCTGCGCGTCGGGGATCGGGGGTTCGGAGCGCGCCAGTTGCGTTTGGTCACTGCAATGCTGCTGGTCGAGCGGCCGGGTCCGGTGTCGGCGACCTCGTTGGCACAGGAGTTGTGGCCCTCGGGCAGTCCACCGGAGCAGTGGCGTGCGGGCCTGCGTGGCCTCGTCAGCCAGGTCCGGCGGCGCCTGGCGGACGTGGGACTGGACGGTGACCTCATCGTCGGGGAGCAGGGTCGCTATCTCGTGCTCATCGACGACATGCGCATCGACATCGAGCAGGCACACGTGCAGGTGGACCAGGCCCAGGCGGGACTGGCTGACGGCGAAGTCGAGCATGCCGCCGCCCTGGCCTCGGCCGGCCGCTCGGTGCTGTCGCGACCGGTCCTGGCGGGGGTCGACTCGCCGTGGGTGGACCAGTTGCGGGACCGGGCTGCCGGTCAGCACATCGAGGCGCTGGTCGTGCTGGGCGCGTGCCGGTCGCGGACGGGTGCGCACGCGCAGGCCCGTTCGGTGTTGTCCGAGGCCGTCGGACTCGACCCGCTGCGTGAGGATGCATGGCGGACGTTGATGCGTGCCGAGGTGGCGGCCGGCAACGAGGCCCGCGCCCTGGCGGCCTACGACGACTGCCGCCGACACCTCGCCCACGAGTTGGGTGCGGATCCTGCCGAGGAGACCAAGCAGCTCCACGCCGAGATCCTCCAGCTGGGCCCGGCACAGGCCGTGGCCGCACTCCCGGCGACCGACGATGTCGTGCGCCCCCCTGGCAGCCGGGCTCGTCTCGAGGTCGCGCCCTACGTCGGGCTGCGGGCGTTTCGATACGACGATGCCGACCGGTTCTTCGGACGAGATGCCGAGGTGCAGGCACTGGTGGACCGACTGGCCAGGAACGGCATCGTGGCGGTTGTGGGCGCGTCAGGCGTCGGCAAGTCGTCGCTGGTGCGGGCGGGCCTGCTCCCGGCCCTGGCCCAGGGGGCGATCCCCGACTCCGACACATGGCTGACGATGGTCATGGCGCCGGGGGCCCAGCCGGTGAAGACGCTGGTGTCCGAGCTGGTGGCCCTCGGCACACCCGTGGGCAAGACGGACCTGGCCGATCAGTTCACGGCCGATGCCGACGCCCTGCACGTGGCCGCGGGTCAGCTGCTGGCGGCGGAGCCGCCGTCGGCTCGCGCGCTGCTGGTGATCGACCAGTTCGAGGAGTTGTTCACGCTCGGATCGACCGATCAGGCTCGGCGCTTCGTCCGATTGCTGGAGGCCGCGACCTCGCGGCTGGACCGCCGCGTGTCGGTCGTGGTGACCCTGCGCGCGGACTTCTACGACCGCGCCGCACAGGTGGCCGGGATCGCGGACGTCCTGTCGCATTCCCAGTTCGTGGTGCCACCCCTGGACGGTGGCCAGGTCGAGTCGGTCGTGCTGGGGCCGGCCAGGCGGGCGGGGGTGACGTTGGAGCCGGGCTTGCTGGGTCGCATCGTGGCCG
>DATFMD010000004.1:0-7617 GCA_035267125.1 Nitriliruptoraceae bacterium
CCACGTTGCGGGTGCACGCTGATCGAGCCGGATGCACGACCATCGGCTGGCACCCCCGCTGCCACCTCGACCTGTGGGAGGAACAGGCGGCCACCCACCTGCACGGGCTCGTCCCGCGACGACTCGGAAGTGTCGACGCAGTGCTCACGCGGGCAGACCTCGACGACGTCACCGACCCCCTCGGTGCGATCCTGTGGGAATTGCCCCAACGAGAACTGGGTGGGGTCCTGCCCGAATGGGACGACCTGGTGGCCCAGGTGGACTGGGCTCGCGACCGGGGGATCGCCACCCACCTCGACGGGGCACGACTCTGGATGGTGCCACCGCACTACGACCGTGACCTGGCCGCCGTCGCGGGGCTCTTCGACACCGTCTACGTGTCGATGTACAAGGACCTGGGTGGCTTGCCCGGCTGCGTGCTGGCCGGCCCCGACGACCTCCTGGCACGGGTCAGGACGTGGCGCCATCGTCATGGCGGCAGGCTGCACGCGATGTGGCCCCAGGCAGCATCGGGCCTGGCCGGCCTGCGCCGACACCTGCCGCGGATGGCCGACTACGCCGCCCACGCCCGGGCCCTGGCAGGGGCCGTGAGCGATGTCGACGGCGTCCATGTCGTGCCCGACCCTCCCCAGACCTCCATGTTCCACCTGTGGCTCGACGTCGACCCGACGGTCCTGGAACGCCGGCTGGTCGCCTGGTCGCGCCAGTCCGAACTGGCGACATGGATCGGTCCTGACCCCGCACCCCTGTCGGGGTGGTCCGTGCTCGAAGTCAGTGTCGGGGACGCCACGATGGACGTCGATCCGACGGAATTCCGGGACCTGGTGGACTTCATGTCCACCGGGCAGGACCGATCCGACTGATCACCGGATCGGGACCATCGGCCCGTCACGACAGGGCCGTCCGCGGTCGCGGCGCCTTCCGTCACCCGCGACCATGGTGCACGCTCGGGACCCTGCGACATCCCGGCCCGCCTCGCCGCTGGCTCGCGGTCCGGGGCGGTCACGGACACCGGCCAGACCGGCCCAGGACGGACGGCACCGGGATGAACCACCGCCCAGTCCACTGCGTGGTGCCCCTCCGTGGTGAGGCCACGGACGACATCTCGGCGGTCGTCGATCGCGCCTTCAAGGCGTTCCATGGCTACCCGGGCACCTGGCTGCCGGCGCCGGCCGTCCCCATCGCGTCGGGGTTTCGCGTTCGGCTGCAGATGCCCGGGACGTCGCACGCCCCCGACGTGGCCGCCATCGTCGCGGTCGGTGCTGCACTGCACCCGCGTGCGGAGCTGTCGCTTCGATCGCTGCGCTGGCGTGCCGAGAAGGCCCACGAGCTCTTCCCCGTGCTCGACGGCGACCTCGAGCTCCACACCGGTCCGGAACCCGCCCTGCGCCTGACCGGTTCCTACGTGCCGCCCATGTCCGTGCTGGGCGCACTCACCGACCAGGTTGTGGGCCGCCATCTCGCCAGCGAGGTCGTGCGTGGCTTCACGGCCAACGTCGCCGGGCGACTCCGCATGGCGACGTCGTCGCCGGGCCTATCCTGACCGCCACGCCGGCGTGCCGACGACAGGGATGGCCGATGCCACCACCGGAGGACACCGCGCCCACGTCCACCGATGTCCAGGAGCGCATCGACGCCGTCGTCGGCGTGGCGGCCGCACTGGCGGGTGAGCTCTCCCTCGATGACCTCCTGGACCACGTCGTCGAGGCCGCCCGCCAGGCGACCGGGGCGCGCTACGCCGCGCTGGGTGTGATCGGCGACGACCAGCAGTTGGCACGCTTCGTCCATGCCGGCATCGACGACGACACCGTCGCCGCGATCGGTGCCCTGCCCACGGGCCGGGGTGTCCTGGGACTGCTCATCCGCAATCCCGAGACGCTGCGGCTGGACCACCTCGCTGCCCACCCCGCCTCGGTCGGCTTCCCGGCCCACCACCCACCCATGGACACCTTCCTGGGCACACCGATCCGGTCGGGTGGCAAGGTGTTCGGCAACCTCTACCTGTCCGAGAAGGCGGGGGGCTTCACGGACCAGGACCAGCGACTGGTGGAGGTGCTGGCCGTCCAGGTCGGTGCCGCCGTCGACAACGCACTCATGGCCCAGCGACTGCAGGACCTTGCCGTCCAGGCCGAGCGGGAACGCATCTCCCGGGACCTGCACGACGGCATCATCCAGACGCTGTTCTCGATCGGCATGTCGCTCGACGCCGCACGCACCATGGTCGACACGGACCCCGCCCGAGCCCAGAAGCGTCTCGACGACGCCGTCAACGCCATCGACACCACGATTCGCGACCTGCGCAACACCATCTTCCAGTTGCGGGCCGACGACGCTGCCGCCCTGGGCCTTCGCGCAGGCCTGGTCGAGTTGGCACGCGAGCACGAGGTCAATGCCCTCAGTCGCCCGCGCCTCACCCTTCCCGACCACCTCGATGTCGTGGTCCCGGGGACACTGGTGCCCGACATCCTCCAGATGGTGCGCGAATCGCTGGCCAACGCGGCCAAGCACTCGCGGGCCTCGCTGGTCGAGGTGCGGATCGAGATCCGGGGTTCGAGCCTGTTGGTGGAGGTCAGCGACGACGGGGTCGGATTCGACCCCACCCAGCCCAGCGCAGGCCATGGCCTGTCCAACATCCGCGAACGTGCGACACTGCACGACGGGTCCACGACGATCACGTCGAACGCCGGCACCGGCACCAGGGTCCGCGCGCTGCTGCCGCTGCCGACCTGAACCCGCCGAGCCGGCCCGCGACCACCGCGCGGCCACGGCACGACCCCGCAACGACCACAGACCGGAGCACCCGTGACCGATCCCACGCCCGACCAGGACGCCACGGCCGCGGCCGACACCGTCACCGTCATGCTCGTCGACGACCACGAAGTCGTTCGCCAGGGCCTCGTCGCCCTGCTGGAGCCGGAACCAGACTTGCAGGTCGTCGTCGAAGCCGGCACTGCCGAGGAGGCCATCGCCCGCGCCAAGGTGTTCGAACCCGACGTCATCGTGATGGACATCCGACTGCCCGACGGCAACGGCGTCGACACCTGCCGCGAGATTCGGGCCCGGCGTCCGGAGACGCGCGTGTTGATGCTCACCTCGTTCTCCGACGACCAGGCGCTGTTCGACTCGATCATGGCGGGAGCGTCGGGCTACCTGCTCAAGCAGGTGCGTGGGCAGGAACTGGCGGAGTCGATCCGCAAGGTCGGCCGCGGTGAGTCGATCCTCGACCCCGCCGTCACCCAGCGGGTCCTCGAGCGCATCCGCAACCCCGACGAGGACAAGGACGAGCGCCTGGCACGGCTGACGCCGACCGAGGAACGCATCCTTGGCATGATCACCGACGGCCAGACCAACCGGGAGATCGCCGACCACATCCACCTCGCCGAGAAGACCGTGAAGAACTACGTCTCCGGCATCCTGTCGAAACTGGAGGTCAGTCGCCGGGTCGAGGCGGCCGCCTACCTGGTCGAGGAACGCGCACGCCAGGAACGCCGCTACTGACCGTGCGGCCCACGTGGCCCGCCCAGCCCAACCGGGGTGTGGCGCGACTGCCCGGGTGATGGTCCCGGAGTCGTCGGGACCCTCGGGCCCCTGCCGATGGCCCACATTCCACCTTCCCCCTTCCCGCCAGCGGTCATGATTGCTGCACAGCCCCACACCGGGACTGCACACGCCAATCGCAGCCGGGACCGTCCAGGACCATGACCGTCCCGTCGTGCACCGCACGGGAGCAGCACATGGACAAGGACACGGGCGAATCCGGATCAGGCAACCTGGGAGCGATCCTGGGCATCGGCGTGGGCGTCCTGGCGCTCGTGGTGTCGCTGTTCGCCAGCGGCGTCGCGTTGGCCAACCGGTCGACGGGCGGGGCCGCCGCCGCTGGATCGGGGGCCGACGTCGTCGCCCCGGTCACCGCAGCAGCCGTCCCAGTCACCCTCACCGAGTACGCGATCACGCCCGGCACCGAGACGGTGCCCGTGGGATCGACGCTCGACGTGACCAACGACGGCCAGATCCCCCACAACCTCGCCGTCAAGGGATCGGCGGCCATCACGACCGCGGACCTGGACGTGGGCGCATCCGAGTCGCTGGACATCAGCGAACTGCCGCCCGGCAGCTACGAGTGGTACTGCACGATCGCAGGTCACGAAGCGGCCGGCATGGTGGGCAACTTCACCGTCGCCGAGGGCGATGCCGTGTCGGCCGACTCGAGCGCGGAGGCAAGCGACGCGATGGACCACGAAGACGGCACCGAGTCCTCGGACGGCATGATGTCGATGCCGACGTCGGCCGACATGGAGGCCCTGATGGCCGAGTCCATCGGCGCGTTCCCGGCCGAGACCGAGGGTGAGGGCGCCCAGGTCATGGAGCCAGAGATCCTGCCCGACGGCACCAAGTTGTTCGAACTCGTCGTCGACGAGGTCGAATGGGAGGTGGAGCCGGGCAAGGTCGTGGATGCACTCGCCTACAACGGACAGATCCCCGGTCCCACGCTCAAGGCCGACCTCGGCGACAAGGTCACGATCCGGGTCACGAACCAGCTCGACGACGAGGGCACCAGCCTGCACCCACACGGCCTGCGTGACCATGACTTCGAGATCGACGGCGTCACCTACGTCTCCCAGGACCCGATCGGCACGGGCGAGTCGATGGACTACACCTTCGTCGCCGAGCAGCCGTCGGTGATGATGTACCACAGCCACCACATGAGCCTCCACCAGGTGCTCGATGGCCTGGCCGGCTCCATGATCATCGGCGACTACGCCGACCTGGCCGGCATCGAGGGCGTGGTCGACGAGCAGGTCATGGTCACCAACGATGCGGGTTCGCTGGGCTTCACGCTCAACGGCAAGTCCTTCCCCGCCACGAAGGCCTACAGCTACACCTCCGGCGACAAGGTGCTCGTCCACTACTACAACGAGGGCCTCATGGCCCACCCGATGCACCTGCACAACCAGGACGGGCTCGTGATCGCCAAGGACGGCTACCTGCTGGACGACCCCTACTACATGGACACCTTGAACGTGGCACCGGGCGAGCGCTACACCGTGGTGTACGAGATGGAGAAGCCGGGCACCTGGCTGTGGCACTGCCACATCCTCAGCCACGTCAAGCGCGCCGACGGATCCATGTTCGGGATGTTGACCGCAGTGATCGTCGAGGAGGCCACCCAGAGCTAGCGCCGAGTTCGCGCCACGACAACCGCGGCTGCGGCGCCCACCGCCACACGGACCACAGGAGGACCATCATGGCGAACGAACCAGGTTCGGGCACGCCCGCAGACGACGAACCCGCCCACGACCGGCTCGGACTCGAGGTGATCGAGGTCGAGGAGTGCTGGGAGCTGCTCAGCGACGAGCCGCTGGGCCGGCTGGCGGTGACGATCTCGGGTGCCCCCCACATCATTCCCATCAACTACGCCACACGCGACCACGAGATCCTGTTCGTGTCGGTGGCGGGCACCAAGCTCGAGGCGGCACTCCAACGACCCGGCCTGCCCGCCTCCTTCGAGATCGACCACTTCGACATCGACGCGCGCACGGGCTGGAGCGTCATCGTCCGAGGCCACCTGCACCCGGTCCTGGACCTGGTCGACCACACCAGCCTCGACATCGCCGGCCGGCCGATCTGGCTGGATGGCTACCGCGACCGCAACTGGCTGCGGTTGGTCCCCGAAGAGGTCGGCGGACGCCGCCTGACCCACGAGCGCTGACACGATCCCCGGACCCTGCCCACCACCAACCCACAGAGAGAAGACTCCATGGCCACCACGACCCGACCCACCGGCTCTCGGCCTGTCAGCGACATCCTGACGGGCACCGTCCGGACCGTCCATCCCGCCCTCAGCCTGCGCGCGGCCGCCCGCGCGCTGACCGCCGACGGAATCGGGCTGCTCGTGATCGAGAACTCCTCGGGTGCGCTGGCAGGCGTCGTCTCCGAACGCGACCTCGTCCACGCCCTGGGCAACGACGTCGATCTCGACGCCGACCGCCTCCACGACGTGATGGCCGAGGACGTCGTCACGATCAACGCCAGCGACACCGTGGCACATGCCGCCGGCCGGATGGTGGACGCCGACGTGCGCCACCTCGTCGTGATCGATCCGGCCGAAGGCGTCGTCGGGGTCGTGTCGTCACGCGACGTCATGCGGGCAATGGTCGACCGCTCGGACGCCAAGACAGCGGAGGCGCCATGAACAGCCATCTCGACGCCTACCAGGACCTCGACGACCTGCGCGACGAGGGCAGCCTGGTCCACCTCGACGTGGACCAGTGCCTGGAACGCCTGGCCCGGGACCATGTCGGCCGCCTGGCCGTCAACGATCCCGCGGGCCCGCTCGTGTTCCCCGTCAACTACCTGGTCGACGGTGGCACGATCCTGTTCCGCACGACCGTCGGCAGCAAGTTGGCCGCGGCCGACGAGCACGAGAAGGTCGCCTTCCAGGTGGACCACATCGATCGGGACGGCCAGACCGGCTGGAGCGTCCTGGTGCGCGGACGCCTGATCGAGGTGACGCGGCCCGACGAGATCGATCGGCTGCAGGACCTGGCGCTGACACCGTTCGCCGGCGGTGACCGCACACACTTCGTGCGCGTCATGCCGGCCAGCATCACCGGTCGCAGCACCCACGCCCTCGATGCATCACCGTCGTCGGATGCACCCCCCCAGGCCGATGCCACGCAGGCTGGGTCGACCGGCACGGAGGGCGCCGAACCGGAGCCCCCAGAACCCGTGGCAGGCGATGACGTGGCGCGCGAGGACGTGGCGCGCGAGGACGTGGCCGGCAGCGAGCCGCCCTCGGCCTGGACACCGTCATCCCCGCGACCACCGCATCCCCCGCGGCGCACTCGCCCCGGGGACTGACCCGCCACATCTTCCCGACCCGCACCCAGCCCACGACCTGCGGAGACAGCCCATGGCGACTCCCGCGCACACCGACCGCCTCCCACTGCGGGTCCACGAGGACGGGAGCATCGAGGGCCGCACCGCCGACCGAGTCCGCCGCACCCACAGTGCCCGCCTGTGGTTCCTCGACGACATCGTGGTCAAGCGCAAGCGACCCGTTGACTTCGGGTTCCTGGACTTCCGTTCGCTCGAGTCGCGCATCGTCGCGTGTGAACGAGAGGTCGAGCTCAACCGTCGGCTGGGCGGCGACACCTACCTGGGCGTGGCCGACGTCGTCGACGATGCCGGCACCATCGTCGATGCCGCCGTGGTGATGCGACGCCTGCCCGACGAACTGCGATTGTCGACTCGCGCACTGGCGGGAGACGACCTGTCCGGCTGTGTCCGCCGACTCGGTCGCGACCTGGCCAGGTTCCACGCGGACCAACCGGCGGCCGCCAGCGCCGACGACCTGGCTTCGGCAGCGGCCGTCCGGGCCAACTGGGAGGACAACCTGGCCGTCCTCGCCGATCATCCCGAGCTCGCAGACCCGGCCCTGGTGGCGGACCTCGCCCACGAGGCCAGGACCTGGCTCGACGGCCGCGACGATCTCTTCGCAGGACGCATCGCGGCCGGGATGGTGCGTGACGGGCACGGTGACCTGGTCGCCGACGACGTGTTCTGCCTGCCCGACGGTCCACGAGTGCTCGACTGCCTGGACTTCTCCGATCGCTA
>DATFMD010000005.1:0-5852 GCA_035267125.1 Nitriliruptoraceae bacterium
GCGCCGGCAGCCCCGGCCGCAATGGCGATCGCCAGGTCCACCATGGTCGGAGTGATGCGCGCCAGGATCTCGGTGTTCGAGAAGACATCCACGGTCCGCGGCAGCACCGCCCCGACCAGGGCACCCGTGCCGATCGCCAGAGTTGTCCCGGACGCGGCGATGCCGGCGCTGCGGCGCAGTCGCCGCGGCCACCCCATCGGCACCGACATGGCCATGCCCATGAGCGGCACCATCAACGGGGCGATCAGCATTGCCCCGATGACGACCGCCGTTGACTCCACCACGACGCCCACTGACGCGATCACCGACGCGAAGGCCATCAGGCTCAGGAATCTCGCAAATCGAGTCGCCGCGAGACCACCCTCGAGGTAGACCTTTTCGAGCAGAACGTGCCGGTCCTCGGCCATGTCGGGACGATTCGCCAGCCAGTCCAGGATCGCGGCGCGGCGCCACCTGGGGACCGTGTCCCCCGGCGCACCGGGCGGGTCGACCGTCGCAAGCGGAATTGCGTCCGCCTCCCCCGGATCGACCGGGCCCGTCGGAACGGCGACGGGCGTGAGCATCTCGACCACGCCGGCCACACCCACCAGGGCAGCAGCGATGACGACCACCGCCGTCACCGCCTGGTCGGGGAAGACCACCAGCACCCCACCCACCATGGCCAGGGCCACGTCCCGGGACACCATCCAGGCCCCGAGGCGTCGGCGGAAGGTCGCCGCGACGAGACTGCCGGCTGCGACGGCAACGGCGCCACCACCCACGAGTTGGGCGGCCGTGCGAAGCGAGTCCTGGGGATGGAGCACCAGGCCGAAGGCGAGCCCGATCGAGCCGGCCAGGACCAGCATCCTGCCAAACGTCCGCGATGGCGGCTCCCGGTACAACTCGACCAGCGTGGTGAGGGCCACGATCCCCATGCCGACCCCGACGAGCACCGCAACGACCTCGTCGCTGCGCTTGGGCCACAGGAGGATGGCCACCGCCAGCACGACCACGAGCAGTCCACGCAGTGCCCGCAGCGTGAACAGTGACGACCATGGCACGCCGATCAGGGGCTCCCGATCCTGCATGTCCTGGGTCGCCGAGGGCCCAGACGCACTGCTCCCCTGGCCGAGGTCGTCGACACCGGGTCCGGCCGTCATGAGCGGAAGAACGCCTGGGTCGTCTCCGACCCGTAGAGCAGCCAGAGCACGAGCACCGACAAGGCGAGTTGCGCCAGCACAGTCGGTTCGAAGTCACGCAGGGCCACGGTCGCGTACACGCCGCCGGCCGCCTGCACCACTGCAAAGGCCGCGAACCACGTCCGACCCACCTCGCTGCCACGACGCAACAGGAACAGGAAGGAGAACTCGGCGACTGCCAGCACGGCGAGCCCGACTCCCGTCGCGACCAGGACACCGGGCTCGATCTCGACCTCCGCCACCGCCTCGGGGGTGCCGCTGCTGGCAATCAGCACGGCGGCGATCACGCCGAGCAGCAACGCCTGCAGGACCACGAGGACGGTCAGCACCTGCACCGAACCTGGCCGTCGTCCACGAGCCATCATGCTCCCCATCTGGCCATCGTGGGCGCAACCATAGCCCAGCGCCTTCAGTGGGCGATCGATGGTTGCGCGGGGAGCCCGGTCGGACACTCCGCTGCTTGCTAGCGTCGGGGGTCAATCCCACTTTCGAGGCTGGAGAACCCGAACCGCGATGACGCATCCACCCGCGGCCAGGCTCCAGCACCAACCTGGCCCATGGTCGCCGGCACGTCGCGGAACGAGACGGTCGTGAGCCCGCAAGGACACTCTGCCATCGAGGCGGTGCAGTTCGATCCCGCCACGGTCGTGGCACCCGGCCGCTTCGACGCAGTCGGCCTGCTGATCGCCTGGTTCGTGCGCCGATCCTCCTGGCCAGCCCTGATGTTGGGCCTTGCGGTGGTCGCGGTGGTCGACCAACTCGACGAACCTGTCCTGAACCTCCAGGATCCCGCATCGGTGGTGCGTGCCGCGCTGTCCCCCTGGGTCGGCGTGGTCATGGCATTGGGCCTCCGACTGGTCGCCAACCTCGGCGCCCTGGCGCTGGCATTCCGGCTCTCCAGTGGGGCACACGTCATGGGTCACGTCGGGGAGCGACGCCTCCGGGAATGGCGCGACCGGTGGTACCGCACCGCGGCGTACCGGGCGCTGCGGTGGACCTTGCCAGTGCGCAGACTCGCCGCCCACCGCCTCGGACGCGACGACGCCTGGCTCAGGCAGCTCGACCTGGCGTGGACCATCGGCACGGTCGCAACCGGCGTCGTGGCCATGGCCGCCGTGGCCGTGACGGCATCGCCGTGATGCGACGCCGCAACCAGATTGATTTCACCACCACCCGCGAGGTCGCACGATGAGCACGGAAGCCACGTCCATGGCGTCGGACGCGCCCGACGATCGAGCAAGTCGATACGTCGACCGCTTCGACCTGTTGCTGGGCATCACGACGCTGTCGGTGATCGTCCAGGCACTGGTCGACATCCGCGTGTCGACGATCGATCGAACAGCCCTGGTCGGGGCGTTGTTGGTCACCCTTCTGGTGGGCGCCACGATGAGCCTGGCCCTGCGGACGTCGAACCTGTCGCCTCGGCTTCGCCGCTGGGCCGACATCCCGATTGCCCTGATCGTCCTTGTCCAGTCCTTCGTCGTCGTCGTCTCCATGGCCCCTGGGTTCACGGCGATGGCGGTCTCCGGGACCCAGGCGCCGCCGTTCCTCTGGCTGCTGCTCTCCGTGGTGGCGCCCGTGCTCGTCGTCCGACGACTGATGGGGCATCAACAGATCACGGTCCAGACCCTGTACGGCGCGTTGGCGGCCTACCTGCTGTTCGCGATCGCCTTCGGATTCGCCTTCCAGACCACTGGTGTGCTGCAGGCCACACCGTTCTTCGGCGAGGTGCTGCCAAGCACGTCGTTCATCTACTACTCCCTGGTGACGATCACGACCGTCGGGTACGGCGACCTCTCGGCCGCCACGGCGCTGGGCCGACTGCTCTCGGTGTGCGCCGCCGTCGTCGGCCAGGTCTACCTCGTGACGATCGTGGCGATGGTGGTCAGTTCCCTGGCACGGAGCCGCACAGGATGAACACCCGGCCGCCGCTGCCACCGCCGACCCATGACCACCCAACCGACATCCCGGAGGACACATGCGCACCGAGATCAGCCACGGCCCCGCCTACGCCCAGGCGACCATCCACCTCGATGCCGGGGAGTCCATCCGGGCCGAAGCCGGCGCGATGGTCGCGATGACACCCAGCGTGGAGATCCAGACGTCCACCAAGGGCGGCATCATGAAGGGGCTGCGCCGATCCCTGGGCGGCGAGTCCTTCTTCATGAACTCCTTCACGGCAACGCAACCGGACTCCGTCGTTCGCCTGGCGCCGCCGCTGCCCGGTGACATCGTGACCTGGCCGCTGCACAACGACGTCGTGTACCTCCAGTCGGGCTCGTACCTGGCCTCCCCCGCATCGATCGACGTGGACAGCAAGTGGGGCGGCGCCAGGACGTTCTTCTCGAGCGAGGGGCTGGTGATGCTCAAGTGCAGCGGAACCGGAGACCTGGTCGTGTCGAGCTACGGCGCCATCGAGGCCATCGATCTCGACCCCGGCGAGGAGTACATCGTCGACACCGGCCACATGGTGGGATGGCAGGAGGGCGTCACCTACGACGTCCACAAGGTGGGCAACTGGAAGTCAACGATGCTCAGTGGCGAGGGACTGGTGGTGCGCTTGACCGGCCCGGGTCGCATCTACACCCAGACGCGCAGCCCGGAGGCCTTCCTGGGATGGATCATCCCGAAGATCCCACGGTCCTCGTCCTGAGGCTTCGTTCCCAGGACGGCCGCGGTCGGTGGCCCGACACCGCCCGCCCGAGGCGTGCCCGACCGCTGCCGCCCCGCAATCACGATGCCCCGGCGTGGATGTCACGCCGGGGCATCGGGTCGTACAGGTGACTCAGCCGTCGGAGTCGTCGCCGTCCTCTTCGGACGCGCCGTCCATCGCGCCATCGCCGTCGTCGCCGTCTTCTTCGGTGGCGCCGTCCATCGCCCCATCGCCGTCGTCGCCGTCTTCTTCGGTGGCGCCGTCCATCGCGCCCTCGCCGTCGTCGCCGTCCTCGGTCACCTGCTCCGTCGTCGTGTCGGTGCCGGTGTCGGTGTCGTCATCGCCGCTGCTGCAGGCCGGAAAGATGACGGCCGCTGCCAGCATGGCCGCGAGGTACCTGCGTGATCGCATGTTCGAACTCCTGGGTCGGTGCGCTTGGGGGGACGCCGCGACACGGCCCAGGTGGCACGGGCGGCGGCGAAGGGGAAAGTGTCTCGGTGACATCACACGATGTCAATCCACCTCCACCGCCATTCGGCCGTGTCGAACATGCATCCTTCGGGCTGTGCGATGGTCAGACGCTGGCCGCGTCGGGGCCACCGCGACCCAACGACTTGGCGAAGACCACGCCACCGGCCGTCACGGCGGTGCCGACCGCCAGCGCGACCAGGAACCACACCACACCCTCGATCGCGAACAGGACGAAGATGCCACCGTGGGGCGCACGCAACGTCGTGCTGGTCACCGCGACGATCGCCCCGGTGACCGCCGAACCCAGCATCAACGGTGGGATCACCCGGATCGGGTCGGCGGCCGCGAACGGGATGGCACCCTCGGTGATGAACGAGGCGCCCAGCAGCCACGCGGCCTTGCCGTTCTCGCGCTCGGCCGGCGTGAACAACGAGGGTCGCAGCACCGTTGCCAGGGCGAGTCCGAGCGGCGGCGTCATGCCGGCCGCCATGACGGCGGCCATGATGATGAGGGGGCCGGACTCGCCTCCCGTGGCCGTCGCGGCAGCACCGAGCCCGGCAGCGGCGAAGGTGTAGGCCGCCTTGTTGACCGGGCCACCCATGTCGAAGGCCATCATCAGTCCCAGCACGGCACCGAGCAACAGCGCCGAGGAGCCGGTCAAGCTGCTCAGCCAGTCCTCGAGGCCGGTGGTGATGGCCGCCAGCGGGGCGCCCAGGATCATGAACATGATGCCACCGGCGATCAGGGTTGCGCCCAGCGGGATGACGACGACCGGCATCAGCCCACGGGCCCATTCCGGCACCTTGAAGCGGCTGATCCACAGGGCGACGGCCCCGGCCAGCAACCCGCCGACCAGGCCGCCCAGGAAGCCACCGCCAACGGTGACGGCAACCTGGCCGACGATGAAGCCCGGGGCGATGCCGGGTCGGTCGGCGATCGCGTAGGCGATGTAGCCGGCCAGTGCGGGAACCAGGAATCCGAAGCCCAGGGCGCCCAACTGGAAGGCGACGGCGCCCAGGTACTCGGCGATGCCACCTTCCGGCAAGTTCCAGAGTGCATTGTTGGTCACGACGTCGCCGGCGGTGTCGGTGATGTCGTAGCCACCGATCAGGAAGCCGAGTGCGATGAGCAGGCCGCCGGCCGCCACGAACGGGATCATGTAGCTGACACCCGTCATCAACCACTTGCGCAACTTGGTGCCTGCACCCTCGGCCTGCGTGTCGCCACCGGCGTCGTCGGCGGTGCCCTCGACCCGCTGGGCATTCGGGTTGTCGACCGCGGCCAGGGCCTCGGCGATCATGACATCGGGCTCGTTGATGGCACGCTTGACGCCCGACTGGATCACTGGCAGTCCGGCGAAGCGGGAGCGGTCGCGCACCCCGACGTCGGCGGCGAAGATCGCGGCATCGGCGTTGCCGATCTGCTCGCGGGTCAGCGGCGACGAACCCGACGAACCCTGGGTCTCCACCAGCAGTTCGACGCCGGCGTCGGCGGCCGCCTGTTCGAGCTTGTCCGCGGCCATGTAGGTGTGCGCGATGCCCGTGGGGCAC
>DATFMD010000006.1:0-2673 GCA_035267125.1 Nitriliruptoraceae bacterium
ACGAGGTCCTGTTCACGTCGACCGCGCTCGACGATGTCGACGTCGACATGGTCGTGGCGGCGGCCGCTGCCACGGTGGCCGACTGGTGAGTCCCCGGCCCGCGTCGATCTGGCTCGCGGCCGTGGTCGCGGTCACCTTGGCTGCCTGCACCACCAGCGATGAGGGGGCCCCGACGCCGTCCCAGGGGTCGACCGCCGCGACGCCCGCCAGCGCAGCGGGCAGCGGTGCGGCGGCCAATCCTCCGGGCGACTGTGACGGCGCGGTCCCGAGCGACGACCTGCCGGATGGTCCGCTGGCCGACCAGCCCGCCGAGGGCGAACCGCTGCCGTCCGTGCTGGTGCAGTCCTTGGACGACTGCACGCCCGTCGACACGGCCTCGTGGGTCGGTGAGCCCCTGGTGGTGAACTTCTGGGCATCGTGGTGCGGTCCGTGTCGTGCAGAGATGCCCGACCTGGCCGAGGCCGCCGAGGTCTACGACGGCAGGGTGCGGTTCGTCGGCGTCACCTTCATGGACAAGCCGGTCGACTCGCGCGCCTTCCTCGACGAGTTCCCGGTGCCCTACGACACCTTCGTAGATGCCAACGGACAAGACCTGTTTCGTGCCATCGAGGCTCGCGGGACGCCGGCGACCGTGTTGGTCGACGCCGACGGGGCCGTGGTGTTTCGCCACGCCGGTCAGATCAGCGCCGACGCCCTCGCCGAGGCCATCAGCGACCACCTCGACGTCGACGCCTGACGTCACGCCCCCTCCGCCGGGGGGCAGGCACACCCAGTGTGCGCGGTGGGGGCGGTATGTCGTCGTGGGTGCGCACGGTGGTTGGGGTGGCGGGCGTGGTTGGTGGCGGTGTGCGCGGTGGGGGCGGTATTTCGTCGTGGGTGCGCACGGTGGTTGGGGTCGCGGGCGTGGTGGCGGCGGTGTGCGCGAACACGGCGAGATCTCGTCGGTGGTGCGCACGCTGACGTGACGCGGGAGGTGGGCCTGGGAGGTGGGTCTGGGAGGTGTGGTGCGGCTGGTGTGCGCGGTGGGGGCGGGATTTCGGCGAGAATGCGCACACTGTCGAAGGGGTGGCTGGTGTGGGGTTGGCTTCGCGCCCGGCGGCCACTGTCCGTTTGTTCCGCCATCCACGCCGTTGGTAGGCTGCGGCTACTGTGCCACCTCCCGGCCCTCGGGCAGGTGCAATCGGTGTCCCGGAAACCGGGCGTCGACCGCAAGACCGGTGTGACCGCGGCCCGCAAGCGTCAAAGGCGTTGGTGTGAACTCCAACTGGTTCGGAGAATTCTTCTCCACGCTCGACGATGCCGCGTTCGCCCTGTGGGAGTTCGGTGACCCCTCGGGCGTCGGCCAGGGCTGGTGGGGGTTGATCATCCTGGTGATCTGGGGCGTCGGGCTGACCGCGCTGCCGCTGTTCATCGCCAAGAAGACCTACCAGGAGCACCAATGGGTCTCAGCCACGATGGGCGTGGTCGCCGCGTTCTCGGTGACGTGGTGGCTGTTCGGGATCCTGCCCTCGGCCTGGATCTACTACCTGGACTCGTCCAGCGAGACGCTCAAGGGTGCCATCATCCCTGCCTCGGTCGGCATCACCGGCCCGGTGGAGATCGGCAGCTGGGTGATCGTGCCCGATGGGTATCGCGTGGATCTCATGTCCAACTTCTACGAGGTGTTCCGCGACCTCGTGGTCGTGATCCAGCAGATCGTCTCGTTGGCACTGGTGTTCTGGGGTGCCCTGCGGATCCAGAAGCGCTACCCCCGCACGCTGGTGAGTGGCGAGACCCGTCCGGAAGCAGGTGGCTACAAGTGAGCCGCCGCAAGCGTTCGATCACGAAGGGAGCGTCCCATGGGCAAGACTGACAAGGGTGAGCACCCGCTGATCTACAGCGACTACACGGTGCAGCAGGTCGACCCGCAGTGGCTGCAGGAGCGAGTCAAGCCCAAGCGTCACATCGGGCTCACGCCAGAGTTGTGCATCATGTGCCGTGCCTGCGAGGACGTGTGTCCGTGGGAGTGCATCTACATGATGTCACCCTCGATCATCAAGGACTCCGACAAGCAGTCGGTGATGACCCTGGCCGAACAGTCGGCCTCGGTGTTCATCATCGACGACAACGAGTGCACGCGCTGCGCGATCTGCGTGGAGCGTTGCCCCTCCGACGCCCTGTGGCTGGGACGCGTCGAATAGCCCCGCACCACGCGGCCCCGCCGGGACCCGCGGACCAACCGATCGACCGCCAGGTCGACCGCCGACGAGCATGACGACGAGTTGCCACCGCCGTGGCCGACAGACGGAGAGTTCCCGTGCCGAGCCTGCCTCGCTGGAGTGACATCCAGAAGAACACCCAGGACAACGTGATCTGGAAGTCGATCTTCCGTCCCGGGTCGATCTACCGCAAGGGCTACCGCGACACGTCCCGTGACCGCGCCTTGGCCGCGATGAACAACGTGCTCTACCACCTCCACCCCGTGAAGGTGAAGCGTCACGGCCTGAAGTTGACCTACACCTACTGCCTCGGCGGGCTGAGCTTCTTCCTGTTCATCGTGCTGACCATCACGGGCATCTTCCTGATGTTCTTCTACACCCCGGCAGCCGGGGCCGGCACCGAACTCGCCTATGCCGACATGCGCAACATCCAGGCATCGATCACCTTCGGCCTGCTGGTGCGCAACATGCATCG
>DATFMD010000007.1:0-3676 GCA_035267125.1 Nitriliruptoraceae bacterium
GAGTGGTGACCTGCACGGCGAGGTCGATCCCGTCGGCGCAGGCGTTGCAGACCCCGGGACCCACGTCGGCCAGCGAGCCATCGGCCTGGGCGGCCTCCACAGCTGCCACGACGTCGGTCACCAGCGCTGGCGGGACCTGCCCCGATGCCACCTCCTCCTGTTCACCGACGCGCGTGGCGGTCCAGGCACCGTCCGTGGCGACGGTCCATTCCAGGCAGTTGGGCCCCATCATCATGCAGCCGCCCTCGTGCGTGATCACGACCACGCCCGTGCCCGGGGTGCTCGCTGGGTCGTCGGACGTGGAGGCAGGTGCGGGCGTCGCCGGCCCGTCGGGCGTCGCCGGCCCGTCGGGCGTCGAAGGCCCGTCGGTCGCCGCGTTGGTCCCTGAGGCAGTCCCCGTGTCGGTCGTGAAGCCACAGGCTGCCAGGGTGACCGCAACGGTCACGGCCATGGCTGCTGCGAACCCGAGGCGTCGTGCGGACCCACCGTGCGGGCCGGGTACGTGATGCATCGTGGTGCCTTTCGTCGTCTGGTCGTCCGAGGTCGCCCTGCGGGCGGTGCCACTGGGACGCATCCGGTGACTCGAAGGTTGCAGGAACGACGTGCTGGACGCGAACCTGCCTGATCAGTCCTGGATCCTGACCGCGCACGCCCACCGCCGGTCCTCGTCGACCCAGTCCCACAGGCCCAGTCCGGCAGCGCCCAGCGCGACGTCGAAGTCGTCGTCGCCCAGGAGCACGGCCTCGTAGGGCTGGATCCAGGTGGTCCCGGCGACGGAGTAGTGGGCACGTGCCGTGAAGTGGTCGCCGTCGTGCGACACGAGTTCGTGGCGCACCCGAATGCCGTCGTATGCACCCTCCCGGGCATCGAGGTGCGCCAGCAGGTCGGGCGCGAACCGTTCGACCAGGACGACGCCGTCGGCAGCGACGTGGCGTCGGCAGGTGGCCAGGAAGTCGCCGCCGAGGTGCGGATGGTTGACCAGGTGGCTGGCCAGCACGACGACGTCGAACCGCCGACCCAGGTCCAGCCCCGCGATGTCGGCGTGCACCGACGTGACCGTCGTGGGCACGGCGGCCAGCATCTCGGCGTGGTTGTCGACGCCGGTCACGTCCAGGCCAGCCTCGGCCAGCGGTGCGGCCAGTCGTCCCGCGCCACACCCCAGGTCCAGCACCGAACCCCCCGCGGGTGCCTGGTCGATGACCAGGTCCACGGCATCGTGCGGGCCCAGGGCGGCATACAGCGCCACGGGCGAACCGTCCGGCGCGACCCCGGGATCGCGGGTCATGACCTGACCGCCGCGACCCGACCTGAGGTGGCCTCCATGATGGCCGCTTCGAAGTCGCCGGCCCGGGTCGCCGCCACGGACACCGAAAGGTGCACGTCGACGCCGTAGTCCGCATCGACCGTGGCGGCATCGTGGCCGGCCAGCACGGCCTGGACCGGCGCCGTCAGGTCCCAGGGATGCGTCACCTCGAAGTGGGTGAGGCGGGGCTGCTCGACGATGACCGCCTCCTCGATGGCGGCTGCCGCGGCAGCACCGTACGCACGTGCCAGCCCGCCGGTCCCCAAATTCGTGCCGCCGTACCAGCGCGTGACCACGCAGACGACGTCGGCCAACCGGGCGCCATCGAGATGCCGCAGGATTGGTGGCCCGCCCGTGCCGCCCGGTTCGCCATCGTCGTCGCTGCGGGCGCGACCGGACGCCAGTCGGAATGCCCAGCAGTGGTGGCTGGCGTCGGCGTGGCGTGTCCGGATGGCGGCGACCGTGGCGAGCGCGCTGGCGTCGTCGGACGCGGGTGCGAGGTCCGCGACGAAGCGCGATCCCTTCACCCGGTCGCGTTCCACGGTGATGGCGCCGGCGACGCTGCGCACCACGTCGACGTGGTCGGGGCCGATGTCGTCGGCTTGCGTGGTCACGATGACGACGGGGGCGGTGACAGGACGGTGCCACATCGATTGCAGAAGGTTGCTGCGTCGTCGTGGTTCGTGGCGCCACAGCTCGGGCAGGTGTCGTCGTGGAGGGGAACGGCGCGGGCCGTCGCGACTTCGGCCGACACGATCCCGGTCGGGACGGCGATCACGCTGTAGCCGAGGATCATCAGCATGGCGGCCAGCACCTGGCCCAGCCCCGTCTGGGGTGCGATGTCCCCGAAGCCGACCGTGCTCATCGTCACGATCGACCAGTAGACACCGCGAAACATCGAGTCGAAACCGTTGGCAGCACCCTCGATGACGTACATCGTGGACCCGACGATGACGTTGATCAGGACGACGGTCATCAGGAAGACGGCGATCTTGCGCCAACTGGCCTGGATCGCGTCGACCAGGTAGTTGGCCTGGCGCAGCCAGTGCGCCATCTTGAACACGCGGAACACGCGCAGCAGTCGCAGCGAGCGCAGGACCAACAGCGACTGCGCACCCGGGATGAGCAGCACGAAGTAGACGGGCAGCGCCGACAACAGGTCGATGACCCCGTAGAAGCTGCGTGCGTAGCGCCGGGCGTCGGGGGCCGTCCACAGGCGCGCCAGGTACTCGACCGTGAACAGGATCGTGATGATCCATTCCAACGTGGCGAACAGCGCCACGTTGCCCGCACGAACTCCCGGCACCGTCTCCCACATGACCAGCAGCACGCTGGCCAGGATCAGGATCAGCAGCACGACGTCGAAGGCCTTGCCGGCCGGCGTGTCGGCTTCGAAGATGATCCGGCGCCAGCGCTCGCGTGCGCCGGTCCAGACTGGGGCGTCGGGCGAGGTCTCCGGCACCCCATGCGACACCGTCGCTCCGACGTCGCGGATGTCCACGTCGTCGCGGTCGTCGTCGCGCCCGCCTACCACCACTGGCTGCCCGCGACCTCGCCCTTGAAGGGGCCCACCACCTCGTCGGTCACCCAGCCCCCGTAGAAGTCCCCCTGGACCGCCCGCACGATCTCACCGTCAACGGTGCAGCGGTCCATCCGGGCGGGGTACAGCGCCACGTGCCCGGCCAGTTCCTCGAACCCGGGGGTCGGCTCGGGATAGGACCAGCCGGCCGCGACCTCGATGCGGTCCGTGCCCGCCGCCGGAGCCCGGACGTCGTGGTAGGCAGCCCAGCCCTTGAACTCGCAGAAGGTGCGGCGCGGGTTGGACTGCAGGACCCCGGCCGCGAAGTCGGCCATTGGCAGGTAGTACACGGGAGGATTCGAGGTCTCGAGCACGCGCAGGGCTGCCCCGGTCTCGGCGATGACCGCGCCGTCGAGTTCGACGACGACGTGGCGCTGCGACCGCTCGAGTCGAGGTGGTCGCGGGTAGTCCCAGACGGACTCCTGGCCCGGGCCGACCGGGTCGGGTTCGGGTCGGCGACGCATCCATGGGGACCGATCGTGGGGGAGGGTGCGGGGGTCGGAGTTCAGCCGGCCGCTGCGGCATCGGCCGGGTCCAGCAGGCGCTTCATCTGGGACTGGATCAGGTGGGTCGCCTGGCGGGGAGCGATCCTGGTGGCGATGTTCATCAGGCGTGCGTCCAGCCCGACGAAGACGTACAGCTTGTCCTGTTCGATGCCGTCGAGGATGGTCTCGGCGGCATCGGCCGGCTCGGTGATTGGCAGGTTGGGCCGATCCTCGTCGTCACCGGCACCGCCGGGCACGTCGACGCCGGAGTTCCCGGTGATGTCGGTTGCCACGGCACCGGGCATGACC
>DATFMD010000008.1:0-9724 GCA_035267125.1 Nitriliruptoraceae bacterium
CGGCAAGAGGTCGCGGGTCGCCGGGCGCTGGTGGGCCGTCGGGCGGTCGTCGGTCGTCGTCCATGGACACAACGGTACGCCACGCCCCCGAGGGGTCCGCGGCCAGCGCCGGGAATATCTAACCTTTGTAGCTTGTTACAACGGTTAGACAGATGAGAGGCGCGTGGCATGGACCGGCCGACCGGATCAACGAAGCTCCCGACGGGGGCCCGCAACTTCCACGCCGGCGAGACCAGGCTCCAGGCCGAGTCCGGCGTCGACACCACGGCACTGGACAACGGTGTCACGGAGGCCTTCGACCCGCGCATGGGTCCGGGTGAGCAGCGCTTCGTCCGGGACCGGACCTTCTCGGTCGCTGCGTCCGTCGACCTCGACGGCAGGCCGCGGGCGACGCCGCTCCTCGGTCCGGCCGGCGAGGTGTTCGAAGTGCAGGACGAGACCACCGTGTCGATCTCGCCCCGGTTGGTTCCCGGTGACGAACTGGTCGACGACGTGGCACGCACCGGCGAGCTCGGCATCCTGTTCCTCGATCCGTCCCGACGGCGACGCGCGAAGTCGCTGGGACGTGGCGAGGTCGAGCAGGACGGGACCATCACCTACCAGTTGACGCGGTTCTACGGGCTGTGCCCCCGCTACATCTTCCGGCGCGACCACGAGGCGTCCCCCGCGACCGGGACGTCGAACGCCCGGTCGAACGACCAGCCCATCGCACGTGAGGCCCGCACAAGTCGGGCACTCGCAGACGAGGACGCGGCCGTCGTGGCGGTTGCGGACACCGTCTTCCTCGCCAGCCACAGCGACGAGCACGGCGTCGACCCCACCCATCGCGGTGGCCCCGCCGGCTTCGTGACCGTCGTTGACGATCGCACCCTCCGCCTGCCCGACTACCTGGGCAACGGGATGTACCAGACGTTGGGGAACCTCCTGCTGGACCCACGGATCGCCCTCATGACGATGGACCTGGTCACCGGCCGGACCGTCTCGGTCACCGGACGCGGCTCGATCCTCCTTCCCCGGCCCGGCGACGAGCACGCCGAACGGGTCCTGCAGGTGGATGTCGACGAGGTGCGCACCACGTGGCGCGACCCCGGCCGATGGACCGACGTCGAGGCCTTCGACATGCGAGCGGCCCGACGCAACCCGGCGACGCCGATGCTGCCCGATGCCCGACTCCCGATGTCCGCACACGCGGCCGAGGACGAGCCTGCGTGCGGCTGATCGCGATCGTCCGACCCCAGCCCGCCCCGGACCGACCCCGGACCGACCCCAGACCGACCCCGGCACGCCCCCCTCCACCACACCACAACCCACCCCGCCTCACCCCACTCGAACCCGGTCCCGACGACCGGCCCACGACGCAAGGAGACACGAGATGAACCTCTTCCTGATCGGTTCCACCGGCATGATCGGCAGCCGGATCGCCCGCGAGGCACGCGATCGCGGCCACCAGGTCACCGAGGCCACCCGCAGCGGGGGCGACGGCCGGCTCGAGCTGGACGTCCACGACACCGACGCGGTCGCCGGCGCCCTGCCCGGCCACGACGTGCTCGTCTCGGCGGTGGCACCGCCGCGCGACGGCACCGACGCCTCCGGGCCCCTGGTCGCCGCCGGCCGGAGCCTGCTCGACGCGGTCCGCGCCAGCGACGTCGAGCGGCTGCTGGTGGTGGGCGGCGCCGGCTCCCTGCTGCTGGCCGACGGCACTCGCAACGTCGACCAGGACGACTTCCCCGCCGAGTACCGCGGCGAGGCCCTCGCGCACGCCGACCTGCTGGCGATGCTGCGTGACGAGGCCGACGACGTCGCGTGGACGTACCTGTCGCCGGCCGGGATGATCCAGCCGGGCGAGCGCACCGGCGAGTTCACCCTGGGTGGTGACGAACTGGTGGTCGACAACGACGGCCAGAGCCGGGTCAGCGCCGAGGACTACGCCGTCGCGCTGGTCGACGAGGTCGAGGAGCCGGCCCACACCGGCGAACGCTTCACGCTCGGCTACGCCTGATCGGTCGAACCCGCAACGACGACTTCGCACCTGGCGATCGGAACGATGATGACATACACGGCACAACTCCTCGGGACCGCGACCGTGCTCCTGGAGTACGGCGACCTGACGATGCTGACCGACCCGGCCCTGGACCCGGGAGGTGGCTCCTACGACCTCGGGTTCGTGACCATCGACAAGACCCGCGACCCCCACCGGGGACCCGCGCAGCTCCCGCCCGTGGACGTGGTGTTGCTGTCCCACGACCAGCATGCCGACAACCTCGACGAGGCCGGCCGGGCGCTGCTGGAGGAGGTGCCCCTCGTGCTGACCACGACCGAGGGCGCCGAACGCCTGGGCAGCAACGCCGTCGGGCTGGAGCCGTGGAGCACGCACCGGGTCGGTGCGGTCACGATCACCGCCGTCCCGGCCCGCCACGGCCCGGCCGAGGCGGTCCCGGTGGTCGGGCCGGTCGTCGGCTTCGTCGTCACTTCGCCCAACGGTCCGACGGTGTACGTCAGCGGCGACACGGTGCCCCACGACGGCACCGACGAGATCGTCGAGCGCTACGGCGGCGCGGTCGACTACGCACTGCTGCATGCCGGGTCCGTCGCCCAGCCGGGCGACGACGGGCTGACCTTCTTCACGATGACCGCCGCAGAGGCCGCCGACCTCGCCGAACGCCTCGCGGCCACGGCGGTGTCGATCATCCACGCCGACAGCTGGTCGCACTTCCGCGAGCTGATGCCCGACGCCCTGTCCGTGGTGGACTCGAGCCCGGTCGGCCCACGCCTGGTCGACCTGTCCGACGGTCGAGCCCGGGACTACGTGTCGCCTCCTGGCGCGTGAGCTCGCTCGCGACCCGAGCCGACCGCCGAGCCGTTCGATGGCCTCGAGCGTCGCGCCCACGTCATCGACCTGGAGGTGGAAGATGGCAGATCGGGCTGACCAGTCGGGGACGGGACCAGTGGCGGCCGTCATCTCCACGGTGTGACTGAGCCACCAACTCACGTCGGTCCGTGGTGGACTCGATCGCCAGGCCGGCGCTGACCAGAGCGTCCCGGTGGGCCGCAGGCCGTCGGATGCAACCAGCGACCAACTGACCCAGCGGGGAGACCCGCCGGGTCGGTCGAGGCACCTTGTCCTTCCGTCAGCGCCTGATCTCGGTGATCTCGGTGCCGACGAAGTCGGTCGGGTCGCCCTGGGGCACCCCGTCGACGACCACAAGATCGGCCCAGGCGCGGACCTTGTACACGGTTCCGTCGGGGCCCGAGGCCGTCCCGTTGACCGAGTTGAAGACGTCCACGATGTCGCCGTCGATGCCGAGCCGAACCTTGAGCAGTGCGGTGCCGCTCGCCAGGGGCTCCGGGGCGGGTGCGCCCGCGAAGAAGTCCGCGCACACCTGGGCGATCCACTCCGGTCCCACGACGTCGTGCTGGTGGTACAGGTGGATGGGCTGGCCGGTGTCGTTGACCTTGAGGACGACCGATCCGTCGTCGTTGGGGAACACGCGCAGCGGTGCGGATCCCGGCTCGGCGTTGAACGGGTCGGCCGGGTTGTCGAGGCAGAACTCCTCGGCACGCCCGCCGACGAGCACCCCGATGTTGGGTTCCTGGTCGAAGGTTCCGTAGAAGTAGCCAACGTCGAGGCGGTCGCGGATGTGGCCTTGTGGCTGGGCCGTCGCGGTCGTGGCCAAGGCAGCCATCAGCAGGCAGGCGGCCAGCAGGACGGTGACGGTTGGTCGGATGGTCGATGGCATGGTCGTTCCCCTGGTTGTCGGTCTTCCGGGTCGATGTGCTCGAGCCGGAGCCCCGGACAGCCCGTTGCTGTCGTGTCGCGGCTGGCTCGAGAGTGGACGCCCGGCGTCACAGTCACGTCACAGCCTCGTTGGGGAGGCTGGATCGCCCGTCTGGCCCGGATCTGCGGCTCAGGCCGAACACGACTCGACGTGCAGGTACTGCTGACACTCGGCATCGGTGAGCGACCGCGTGAGCCTTCCCCGTGCGATGTCGATCAGCTCGTCGACATCCTCGGGACTCCAGGCGACGTCAGGTGGGAGATCGGCGTTGCCTTGTGTGATGGTCAGTGCCTCGGAACCGCTCTCCGGTCCCACACCCGTTGGTGATTGTCGTTGACGGTCTGGCTGCCGCGGACGAGCGAGCCGTCGCTGAGCACTTCGCTCATCTGGATCACGATCGTGGCGCCGTTGGGGTGTTCCTTGAGTGTGATCGTGGAGGTCGCGTTGACTGTGCGGGGTTCGCCCGTACAGGGGTTGACATCCTCGTGGACGAACTCGACCACGAACGTGAAACCAGGGCCGGTCGCTGCTGCCGCGGGGCGCTGGGGGCACCGGGCAGTATCGTGCGTCGTGGGTCGGATGCGAGCGACGCGCCACGGGAGGGTGATGCTCGCCGTGGGCGATGCGAGCGATCGGGGGAACGGAAGCCGACGGTCCCGGGAGGCCGACCAGTGAGATCACCACGGGGCGGCCACCGGCTGGAACCGGCGACACGTCTGGGCGGCGCCGGCCTGCTGGCGCTGGCGGTCACCTATGGGGTCGGTCGCCAGGCCTTCGGGCTGTTCGTCCCGGCCTTCCAGGAGGACTTCGGCCTGTCACTGGCCACGGTGGGGTTCGTCGCGAGTGCGGCCCAGGCCGGCTACCTCGCCGTCGTCGTGGTCACGGGCATGGTGGCTGCCCGGGTCGGTGCCCGTGTGCCGGTCGTGGCTGGCTGCGTCGTCGTGGCGGTCGGTGCGGGCCTGGTGGCCGTGGCACCCGGACCGGTGGCCCTGGCGCTTGGTCTGACCATCGCCGGGGCGTCCGCCGGTGGGACGTGGGCCCCGTTCTCGGATGCGGTGTCGCAGCAGGTTCCCGAGTCCGGCCAGCCACGAGCACTGTCATTGGTCAACTCCGGCGGTCCGCTCGGGTCCGTCCTTGCGAGTGTCGGCGTGCTCCTGGCGGGCGGCACCTGGCGGTTGGCGTGGGCGATCTTCGCGGCGCTGGGCCTGGCTGCGGCGGTCGTCAACCTGCGCATCCTGACGCCCTCGCCTCGCGACTCGCTGCGACGCCCCCCGCGTCCCACACTGCGGTGGTTCCTGAACCCGCGGTCTGTCCGCCTGTTCGTGGTGACCCTGGCTGCCGCCCTGGCCAGCTCGGCCTACTTCACGTTTGCCCCCGCCGCCGTCGCGTCCGCCGGCCAGCCGAGCTGGATGGGCCCGGCGATGTGGGGCGTGCTCGGCCTGGTGGGCGGGGGCGTCGGGGTCTTCGCCGGTGACCTCGCCACGCGGTTCGGACTGTGGCGCCCGCTCACGGGGAGCTGGCTCGCCATCGCCACATCGCTGGTGGTGCTGGTCGTGGCGCCGGGATCGATCGCGGTCGGCCTGGGCTCGGCAGCGCTGTTCGGAATCGGATTCACCATCGGCTACGGCCAAATCGTGCTGTGGAGCCAACAGGTCTTCTGGGACCGCCCAACGACGGGCTTCACCACCACCATCCTCTTCAGCGCCACGGGTTTCATGGTCGGGCCGGCGCTGTTCGGCGTCCTGGCCGTGGCCGTCGGTCGCTCCGCCGCGCTGCTGCTCGCAGCCGTCCCCGCAGTCGTCGCCGCCGCCGTGCCCCCAGCCCCCCGGTTTCGCCACCTGCTACCGCGGCGCCCCCGGCCCGACCCCAACTGACTGATCGAACCAGGTGGTGGCCCGGCGATCGCTTGTCGGCGGCGTGCGCAGATCACCCTCGGTCATGGCTGGCCTCCCGTTTCCGCGAGGGCGGCCCGACCTCGCGGCCTCCTCGCCGCGGGAGACCCGCGCGACGAGTTCGCTGACGCCTGGACGGCCAAGCAGGCCGTCCACGAACTCTTTGACCTCGGCGACCCGGCCCCTTGCAACCGACACGGATCCCCAAGGTTCGAGCTGCGACTCCCGCGACGGGATCACGCCCCTGGCAAGCGTGTTGTCGCCACTCTGGAATGCGGGCGACAGCTGCCACCGGGTTGTCGGCTTGGTGGCGGCGGTCGCCCTGGTGTCGGAGCGCACTTGGCCTTTAGGTCCTATGGCGGCCGTCGGTGAGTCGTGACAGTGCCACGCCGATGGCGTCGGGCCGTTCGTGCCACACGAAATGGCCGGCGCCATCCACGACTTGGCTCCAGCCTCCGGGAACCAGCGCCGTGGCCTGGCGGGCCGCGCTGGCGGGGAAGGGACTGGCCGAACCGACCACGGCACCGACCGGGACGGTCACCGACGGCAACGACCGCTCGAGGTCGTGGCGGTGGGACCGTGCCGATTCTGACAGATCGTCAAACACTCGCCGGTTCGGCTCAACGTCAGGGAACGGCAACATGTCGTCAGGATGAGCAAAGAGCCCCGGCCACAACAGCCCGCCCATCTCTCGACCTTCGTCCGCGGTGAGGCCGCCGTCGTCGGCCAAGTCATCCAGCTCGCCCAGCCGATCCTGGTGGCGGGTCAGTACGCGGCGTCGTAGCTCGGCCTCATAGGCCGCTACGCCCATGTCGCCGACCACACCAAGCGGATCGATGGCCAGCACCCCCGCGACTCGATCACCCAGCGTTACCGCGACGTGCCAGGCCAGGTGGCCGCCCCACGAATGCCCGGCCACAAAGGGCCGATCCCAGCCCGATTCGCCCAGATGGTCCAGCACCTCGCGCACATCGACAATTGCTGTGGGGATGTCGAACGGCCCATCCGTCGTGCTCGGCCGCCGTCCACGTTGCTGAAACGTCGCACACGTCCACCCCGGTAGCGCATCAGCCAACCCCGCCATGTACCCGAACGGAACACCTGGACCACCATGCAACAGCAAGACCTGCCGCGACTCGGCCCCAGTACGGACCCAGCCCGCTACGTCCCCCGCCTGAAACGACCTCATGGCACAACCGTAGATCAAGCACAGTCCCCGGGGGTGATACCCCGATGCAACCTGCGGTATCTGTCCGATCCCGACACTCGTCCAGGCGCTTCCGCGGAAGCGGTCGCCATCGGATAGCCACCGCTCTCGCCAGTCCGGGCGGACGGCTGCATGCCTCCGGGGTCGCCAGCATCCAAGAGCCAATGGGTTGATCAGGTCGTGGCTCTCTCCGAGAGGTGGAAGAAGAGTCGGTGCCGCTCCAAAGGACGCCTCGGCAAGCCGCCCGTAGCCTGTGATGTCGGGGCCGACGTCGGAGTTTTGCCGTGAACAAGCGTCCAGCGGAGCGATATTCGCTCGTCGAGCCATCGATTCGCCCGGGGCTTGTTCCTGTGCTGGCAATGAGCGGAGGAATGGTCGGAGTCGCAGTGGCGGTGACCGCGGCCGACCGTTTCACGCCCGAATGGATTGTCTGGACGTTCTTCGCCAGCGCACTCACTGGAACAGCTCTCGTGGTCGGTGGCCTTGGCTGGCGATCCTGGGTGCAACTGAGTGGCCCCCGTCTGCCGCTCGGCCTTCACCGCCTTGATGTCGCGGCTGGCCTCGCTGTAGTCATCATCTTGGGATGCGTGTTGGGCGCCCATCTTCTTGGCATCGGTCTCCGAGGCCCAGTACTAGTCGGGGCGATGAGCGCAGGCGCCGCACCCTGCCTCGCCACCATGGTCGCCATCGGCCGCACTGCGACCCGAAGGAATTTGGGCGCTGGTGGTGCCAACGCTGTGGACATGCTCTCACAGCTGCAGCTGCTCCTGCGTCGCATGCTCTCGAGCACCGGAGCTCTGGTGGCCCTGTCCACGCTGGCCTTGGGCGCCGCTCTTCGCCGATCTGAAGAAGTCCTGGGCTCATCCGGGACGGACCCTCTGTCGGACCTGTTGCCTTTCGCCGGCATTGGTTCAATCGTCATCGCGCTCGCGTATGCTCCCGCTACTGCCGCCATTAGACACGCCCTTCGCGATGACCTGCGTCGTCTGTTCCCACTTGAGCAAGCCGCCTCGGGAGATGCGGCCGTCGCGGTGCTGAAGAAGCGAGAGGAGTTGCGGGCCCTGGCGATCGGAAGCCACGGAATCTACGACGACGTCACGGCCAGTCTGATTGTGGCAAGCCCACTGATAACTGCAGCGCTGCAGAGACTCCTGCCACAGGCATGATCGCGGTTTCGGCAGGGCTCGCTGTCTGCCCTATCCCGACACTCATTCTTGTTGATGCCAGGACGCGCTGGCACGGAGAACTGACTGATCCTGCTCCCTCATCCGACGGCCACTGAACCCTCGGGTAGCTGTCCGTTGGCGGCACCCTGACGAGACGGCGCGAACGTTTCCGAAGTCGGCGGCTCTTGGCAGCGCCGGGGGCGTTCAGATCACGTGCGACGTGGGACAAGGCATCGCGGATTGCATTCAAGCGACCTTCGTTGGACGCACCATCGTTGGAACTCTTATCGAGTTGTCTAGTGGGTCGCGGCCACGTAGCGGAAGACGTTGGGCCCGATAATGACACGCCCGTCTGCTTGGACGAACGGTTCGATCGCCTGCATGGCCGCTTCCTGCAGGGTGTCCTCGTCGGTCGCGGTGAGCATTCCCTGGACTGGACCCGCAGCCACGTTGCCACGCCAGAACGTGTCCCGGTCTGGGTAAGTGAAGGGACAGTCGACCTCACCGGCGTTGGCCACGTTGAGGCCTGCCTGGTGAAACAGGTCCTCAAGTGTTCCGGGCTGGGACAACGCGAACGGTCCACCGCCGGACGGGCGGGTGGGCAGCGCATCTCCCAGTGCGCGGAGCACGGCCGCGAACGCGACCTGGTCCTCCAACCCGAACAGGCCGGCCACGACGTGGCCACCGGGAGCGACGACGCGGGCGAACTCGCCGAGTGCTCGCACCCGGTCCTGGCAGTACTGCACCGAGTTGGCCGCGATGACCACATCAAACGTGTCGTCGGCGAACGGCAGATTCTCAAGGTCACCGACCCGAAAGTCACCGGTCGGGACGCGCGACCGCGCGAAGGCGAGCAGCCCGTCGGCAGCATCCAGGCCTGTAGCCTGGGCGCCACGCGTGGCCACGAGCGCGCTGCATCCGCCAGCCCCACACCCGGCGTCGAGCACACGATCTCCGGTACCAACACCGGCGACATCAAGCATTGCGGACCACAGCGGGTGGTGCTGCGGCTCCTGGATTTCGGCCCAGCCAGCGGGTGCCCGGCCCCACAACTCGCCCTGGTGCTCCGAGGTGCCCATGCGCATCCCGTCGGTCGGACTCGCCGTCACATCAGCGGTCGCCCTGCCACAAGCCGCGCCAATCACACTCGACTGCGCCGACTTGCACGAGGAGCGCTTGGTATCTCGGCACCCCGCTTTCACCCTAACACTCTCGAGGCCGCGTCGGCTGACATCCACCCACCTCTCGTCACCCCACCGGATCCGTGTGTCGGAAGCCGCCCGATCCCGACTCGCGGGGGCGTCAATGAAACCTGTGATAGCTGTCCGATCCAGACACTCGTCCAGGCGCTTCCGCGGAAGCGGCAGGCATCGGAGATCCACCGATCCCGACACATCGAGGAGACGCTCCCAAACCTCCGGGAGTCGTGGGATCTCCGCTCCGCAAGGTCTACGTCCGGCCAGCGCGTTCGGGGTCTTGGCGTGGCGTGAACGACAGGTCTCGCTGCTGGGCGCCATCGGGCACCAGGCAGACCAACGACGTGACGGGCTCCATCCGTGCGGGGTCCAATCGTGGTCCCAGGACTGAACGCCAGGTCCGAGGTAGCGGCACAGTCTTCGACGTGCGCGTGCCGCCTCATGGGCTCGATGGTCGCCGCCCCCGCATTCGTGACTTGATGAGCCG
>DATFMD010000009.1:0-8190 GCA_035267125.1 Nitriliruptoraceae bacterium
ACGACGATGGTCGGAGCCACCGGACGCTGGCCCTTGTCGACGAGGTCCATCGCGGCGGCGATCGACAGCTTGCGCAAGTCCTCGAACTGCACGGATTGGGGCCTTCTGATCGGGGCTCGACGAAGCCCGACGGTATCGTCAGTCCGCCCCGGGACCAGCCGTCGCCCGGTGCGGTCGGGCGGACCTGTGCCGAGCGCACCCGACGGTCACGGCCTAGGTTCGCACCCGTCCCGCGATCGAGAGCTGCCATGTCCATGCCGCCGTCCCCGCCACCCCGCATCGAGGGCCTGCCCGAGGACGCCGCTGCCGCGATGGTGGGCGGTCCGGGAGACTTCGTCGACCACATCGGGCTCGTGATCGACCTCGTCTCGCCGACCCGGGTCGAGGCGCACCTGGACGTCGGCGACACCCATCACCAGCCCTACGGCATCGTGCATGGTGGTGTGCACGCGTCGATCGTCGAAACCCTGGCCTCGGTGGGGGCGGCGGCCAACGTGGTCGATCGCGGCATGGGCGTGGTCGGGCTGGCCAACTCGACCGACTTCATCCGCGCGATCCGCGACGGCCGCATCCTGGCCGTCGCCGAGCCCGTCCACACCGGCCGCACCCAGCAACTCTGGGTGGTCACCATCACGCGGGAACGCGACGGCAAACTGGTCGCACGCGGCCAGGTTCGCCTCCAGGTCGTGGACCCCGACATGCTGTGATCGACACGAACGCGCAGGAACCTCGCAGACGGGACACCTGATGGGCACCACCGCCGGCTACGTCGCGACACCGTTCTACTGGGCGGGCTTCGCAGGGACGTTGCTGCGCTACGAACTGCAGGGACGTCGCGCCCTTCGTTCGGGCCGCCTGGAGGACTTCGAGTGGTCGATGGCGCGCCTGCAGCGTTCACTGGTCACCACGTTCGAGACCTTCGGTGTCGACATCGTCGTCGAGCGCGATCCCGGCGTCGCCGAGGACACTGCCTATGTCATGATCAGCAATCACCAGTCACTGCTCGACATCCCGTTGATCGGCGGCATCCTGTTCACGAACCTGCCCAAGTACGTCGCCAAGAAGGAACTCGCGTCGGGCATCCCGGCGATCTCGCTCAACCTGCAGCATGGCCGGCACGCGATCATCGACCGCGAGAACCCGGGCCAGGCGATCGGCGAGATCGAGGGGCTGGGAGAGCGGTCACAGGACCGCGGGACGTCGGCAGTGATCTTTCCCGAGGGAACGCGGTCGCGCGACGGCCGCCTGAAGCGCTTCAAGCGCGCCGGAACCATGACGCTGATGGCCGCGGCGCCGGACCTGGAGGTGGTGCCGATCGCGCTGAGCGGCTCGTGGCGGTTCAACGACATCCCGCCCTATCCCGTTGGCGAGACGGTCACTGTTCGCATCGGTGCTCCGCTCCCACGAACCGGCGACGACAAGGCGACCTTCACCGCTGCCGTCGAATGGATCAGGGCCAACGTCGACGAGCCGGCTGCGTGACACCCCCCGCCTGTCGGGGCCGGGGTCGGTTGCCCGGCCGGCCCGGCCAACACCGTCCGCGGTGGCTGGGCAGATGCCGGTCAACCCTCCCCAGAGGTGCTTCCCGCGCGGGGTAGGGTCTGGATCCATGGTCCAGTTGGTGTTCAGCCGCTTCCTCGTCATCTCGACGGTCCTGCTGCTGACGGGGGCGCTCGTCGTGGCTGCCGCCGGTCGTCGGGCCACTGGCACCGCCATCGCGACGACGCCGTCCGAGACCTCCACCGGGATCGTCGACGCGGCACCACTGGCACCCACGCCGACCCCGGCCCGGTCACCCGAGACCACACCGGCGGCGTCGCCCACGTCTTCGGTGGCGCCCTCGCAGTCGGTGACGCACACCGTCACTGCGCCACCTTCGCCCGGACAGTCGCCACCGGCCACGGCATCGCCGACGGCGACGCCACTGCCTGCCACCGCATCCCCCAGCCCGGCCCCGCCGCCGCGCACGGCCACGATCGCGTTCACGGGCGACCTCATCCCGCACACCTCGGTGATGCGGGCAGCGGACGAGGCGACGGCCGACGGTTGGGACTTCAGACCGATGTTCGACGACGTCCGCCCGATCCTGTCGGGCACCGACCTCGCGATCTGCCACCTCGAAAGCCCGATCTCGGCCGACGACACCGACCTGGGTGCCTACCCGACCTTCAACGGTCCGCGGGCCCTGGTCAGTGCCATTGCCGACGCCGGCTACGACGGCTGCAGCACGGCGTCCAACCACAGTTTCGATCGCGGCGCCGACGGTGTGCACGCCACGCTGGACGCCTTCGATGCACACGGCCTGCTCCAGGCCGGCATGGCCCGGTCGGCCGACGAGGACCGCGCCCCGGTCCTCCACGACGCCAATGGCATCACCGTGGCCCACCTGTCGGCCACCTACTGGCTCAACGGCTTCGAGATGCCCAGCGACGAGCCATGGCTGGTCGACCTCGTCGAACCGACGGCCATCCTGGCGGAGGCACGTGATGCGCGTGCGGCCGGTGCGGAGTTCGTCGTGCTGAGCCTGCATGCGGGCACGGAGTACGAGTCCCAGCCTTCGGTCGACCAGGTGCGCTGGGTGGCCGAACTGCTCCCGAGCCCGGACATCGACATGGTCGTGGGCCACCACGCGCACGTGGTGCAGCCGATCGACGTCATCGACGACGAGTGGGTCGTGTACGGGCTGGGCAACTTCCTGTCGAGCCAGTCAGACGCCTGCTGTACGGCTGCCGCCCAGGACGGCGTCATCACCACCGTGTCGTTGCAGGAGCGCGACGACGCCAGCATCGCCGTCGTCGGGATCGCATCCACCCCGACCTGGGTGGATCGCGCCGGCGGGTTCGTGATCAGGGTGGCCACGGCGCCACCGCCGCGACCGGACCTGGCCGCTGCCCTGGCCGATTCCGCTGCCCGGACCGTCGCGGTCGTCGGGAGTCGACTCGGTGAACCCGACGGAGTGACCTTCAGTTCGTCGTGACCTGTGCCGGTGTGGCCAGTTCGCGTGCCACGGTCAGCCACACGTCCGGATCGATGCCCATGCTGAGATGGGTGGAGCCGACCTCGACGTGGCGGACACGGTGACTGGTGTGGTCCAGTTGGGCCTGCCAAGCCACCACGTGGTCGTTGCGAGTGAGGATTGCGGTGATCGGCACCGTGATCGGGTTGGCGGCATCGTGCTGGCGGACCTGGCGGGCGACACGGTCGCGCTGGTGTTCGGACCAGTCGGTCGCGGCGACGGTGTGGACCGGTCCTCCGATGACGGGCGTGCCGTAGGTGATCACCCGGGCAACGATGTCGGGGTTGGCCCGTGCCACCTCGCGGGCGATCACGCCCCCCAGGCTCCACCCGACCAGCGAGACGGGTCGTCCGGCCTGCTCGGCCATCGCGGCAACGGTCGGTGTCAGTCGCTCGACGTCTCGGCGGGTGTCGCCGCGGTTGACCCCCAGGCCCCAGTGGCGAGCGTCGTGCCCGAGCCACGACAGCCATCCGCGCAGCGGGGCCATCGGTGCCTCGGGTGACTTCCACCCGGGCACGAGGACCACGGGCTGGTCTCCCCGGGGGGCCAGCAGCAACTTCGGCGTCGCCAGCGCCAGGCGCGGCACCTGCAGCACGCTGCGCCACTCGGCTGCCAGGCCGTCGTGCTCTGGCGCATGCCGTGGCGGTGGGTGCATGACCTCGCTCGGGTCGAGGTCGACGGCGGCTGATCGAAACACGGAACATTCCTGGAGGTTGACGCGACTGGGGTGGGCGGGGCGGATCGTGACGTTGCGGGATCGTGACGAGGGGACATGCTCGATGCGGGCAACGCCCCGATGATCGGTGTTCTTCCACGACCGCGGCGGCCCTCAGCGCCAGGTGACGGCGAGCGGGAGGTGACGCAGTCCGTTGAAGTGGTTGGACTCCAGCCGGACTGCCGGGCCGGCGGGTTGCACCGTCGCGACGCGGTCGAGGAATTCGCGCACCACGACGGCGACCTCGAGGCGAGCCAGGTGGGCGCCGAGGCAGAAGTGGGGACCACCGCGACCGAAGCTGACGTGCGGGTTGGGTGATCGCGACAGGTCGGGTTCGTCGGGATCGGTGAACACCCGGGCATCACGGTTGCCGGAGGCGAAGACCAGCAGGACCGCGTCGCCGGCCGCGATCGGCTGGCCGGCGATCTGCGTGTCGACCGTCGCGGTTCGCTTGTGCCACACGATCGGTGACGACAGGCGGATGACCTCGTCGGCGGCGGCCTGGTCCAGGTCGGGGTCGGCCGCCCACTGGTCGAACAGGTCCGGTCGGTGCGCCAGCAGGTGGAGCGCGTGGGAGATCGCGTGCCGCGTCGTCTCGTTGCCGGCCAGCACCAGGAACAGCCAGGTCATCTCGAACTCGGTCTCGGTCAGTGGCCGCCCGTCGACCTCGCCGTGCACCAGCAGGGAGGTGATGTCGTCGGTCGGACGTGCTCGGCGCTGGGTGGCGAGTTCGCGGGCCATCGCAAGCCCGTCGAGCGCCGCGGGATGGCTGAACGGGAGCAGGCGCAGGTCCTCGGGGTCCATGCCCTCGGCCTCGTCGTCGCCGGTCGCGGACACCATGCGGTTGCCGAGGCTGACCAGTTCCCGTGCCCGGTCGTCGGGCACGCCCAGCAACTGGCACAGCACCTTGATGGGGACCTGCTCGGCGATGTCGACGACGCCGTCGATGGTCGCCGAGCCGTCGATGGCGTCCAGTGTCGCGGCGGTGAACAGGCGGATTCCCTCCTCGAGGCCGCGCACCGCGCGGGGGGTGAAGTCGGCGTTGAGCAGTCGGCGCCAGGCTGCGTGCAGGGGCGGATCCTGTTCCATGAGGACGCGGCGCGTGTCGAGCTGGTGCTGGTCCAGGGGTTCGAGCGTCACGACACCGCGCCGCGACGAGAACGTGGCGGTGTCCTTGCTCACGGCGACGATGTCGGCGTGGCGGGTGACGAGCCACACCCGGTTGCCGTCGGGGTCGCTGGCCCGTGCCACCGGCTGTTGGTCACGCAGTCGGGCGAGTTGGGCCATGGGTGCCTGCGGTGGCACCGCTGCCCACGCCACGGGGTCCAGCACGGCTGACGTGTCTGGTGGCCGGGTCGTGCTGCCGGGGGCAACCATGGCGAGCCCCGCTACAGGTACGGCAGGTAGTGGTCGAGTTCCCAGTCGGTGACGTGGACCAGGAACTTCTTCCACTCGGTGCGCTTGAGGGCCAGGAAGTGGTCGGTGAAGCCGGGTCCCATCGCCTCGCACAGTTCCGTGTCCGACTCCAGGGCAGTGAGCGCGTCGCCCAGGTTCTCCGGAACGTGGCGCTCCGTGCCGACCTCGTCGATGCAGTCCAGCGTCTCGACCGGCGGGCACTCCATGTCGTTGACGACCCCGAGGCGGGCTGCGTGCAGGACTGCGGCAGCAGCCGTGTAGGGGTTGGCGGCGCCGTCGGACAGGCGGTGCTCCAGGCGCGTGCCGGCACCTCGTGCGGGGGGCACGCGGATGGTCGTCCCCCGGTGGTCGAGACCCCAGTTGGCCCAGTAGGGGATGAACTCGCCGGGTCGCACGCGCTTGTAGGCGTTCACGGTCGGACAGCACAGGGCGGTCGTGGCCTCGAGGTGGCCGAGCAGCCCGGCGATGCAGCCGCGCGCGAGGTCGGAGAGGCCGAACTCCCCGTCGGGATCCGCCATCGCGTTGGCGCCATCGTCGTCGAGCAGCGACAGGTTGAGGTGCAGTCCCGAGCCGCCCGACCCGTTGATCGGCTTGCCCAGGAACGTGAGCATCAGTCCACGCTCCATGGCCATCTCGCGCGCCATCAGGCGGAACAGGAAGGCGTCGTCGAGCGCCTTCATGGCGTCGTCGTAGTGGAGGGTGAGTTCGAACTGGCCGGGGTCGTACTCGGTGTTGACGGACTCCACCGGCAGGCCGACCTGGTCGGCCATCTCCATGATCTCGTCGATCAGGCCGGTGGGGTCCGCGGCCGGTCCGGTCGCGTAGACGTGGTGCCCGGGCGTGGGTACCCGTTCCCACCCACCCGCTCCGTCGGGCTGCATGAGGTAGGCCTCGAGCTCGATGCCCAGTTGGGGGGAGTAGCCCAGGTCCTGCCACGCCTTGATGGCCCGCTTGGCGGCCGGGCGGGGCGCCATCTGGACGTCGCCGCCCTCGAAGGCGACATCGGCGACGGCCACGGCCGTGTGGGGTTCCCAACCGGGTCGCAGGGCGTTGGGGGCGAACGTTGCCTCCAGGTCCGGCAGTCCGTCGAGCAGCCCGGTGCCCGGGATCTCGGGATCCATCTCTCGGTCGTAGTCCTGGGAGAACAGGGCCATGCAGTGCCCCGTGCCGTTGTCGGCGGTGGCAATCGGCAGGTACTTGCCCCGCGCCAGTCCCAGGTGGCAGGGCCACAACAGTCGAACGCGCTTGTAGTCCACGATCACGTGCTCCCGGTCGGCGAGGTGCTCGGCAAGGTCGCCTGACCGGTGCGGGTCGTCCTGCAGGTGGTCACGCGCCACGGCGGAGCCTATCGTTTGGATCCAAGCGATTGGGGTCGTCCGTCGGATTTCCTGTGGCGGCGACGTACCCTGCCGACAGATCACTCCACGGCGACACCGTGGCCACGCACCCCGCGCAGTGATGACCGAGGCGACAGGAATCGTGTGAGCAGGCTGGTCGAATTCAACGACATCGCGGTCCAGGCCGACGCCATGGGCGACCAGGAGCACGTCGTGATGGAGCGGCTCCAGGACGCGGACTACGACCTCGAGGCGATGGCGCTTGCCGCCAACGTGTTCCGCGTCGCCACGGCCATGCGCAGGCGACTCGAACAGCGGGCGCTCAAGGGCGCCGACCTGTCGTGGACGGCGTTCAAGGTGGCGTGGGTGCTGTGGATCTGGGGCGAGTGTGAGGTGCGGTTCCTGGCCGTCGAGGCCGACGTGACCAAGGGGACGTTGACCGGCGTCGTCGACACCCTGCGCAAGCGGGGGCTGGTCGAGAGGCGACGCCACGACGACGATCGTCGCCTGGTCTCGATCGCACTCACGCCGCAGGGCCACGAGGTCATGGCCGAGTTGTTCCCGGCCTTCAACGCCGAGGAACGTGCGATCGCCGACCTGCTCCATCCGGCCGACCAGCATGCCATGGTTCGGTCGTTGCGTCGCCTGGTCACCAGCCTCGGCGAGGACGAACAGTGACCGCCACGGACTGGGCCGAACGGGCCCGCAGGCTCACGCCCCGGACCAGGCTGTTCATCGCCGGTGACTTCCATGACCCCGACGGCAGTGACGACCCCCTGGACCAGGTCAATCCCGCGACGGGAGCGGTGTGGACCACCGTCGCCGGTGCGGGGGTGGCCGACGTCGATCGGGCCGTGGCCGCCGCACGCGCGGCGTTCGACGCGGGCGGGTGGTCGCGTGCCACGCCCGGTCACCGGCGCGAGGTCATGGTGGCGTGGGCCGACCTGGTCGAGGACGCCCGCGACGAGTTGGCACTGCTGGTCACGACCGAGATGGGCAAGCCCATCGGTGACACGACCGGCATCGAGGTGCCAGCCCTGGTCAAGACCCTGCGCTACTACGCCGAGGTCGCGGACAAGCTCGTCGACGAGCTGCCGGTCACCGGCCCCGGGGAGTTGGCGCTGGTGACCCGCGAGCCGGCGGGTGTCGTCGGTGCCATCGTCCCCTGGAACTTCCCCCTGACGATGGCGGGTTGGAAGCTGGGTCCGGCCCTGTGCACGGGCAACTCGGTGGTGCTCAAGCCCGCCGAGTACACCTCGACGTCGGCGCTGCGACTGGCGGAGCTTGCGGTCGAGGCGGGCCTGCCCCCGGGCGTGTTCAACGTCGTGACGGGTCGTGGCCACGTCGCCGGCGACGCACTGGCGCGACACGTGGACGTCGACGTCCTCACGTTCACCGGTTCGGGACGCGTTGGGCGCTCACTGCTGCATGCGGCGGCCGACTCCAACCTCAAGTCGGTGTGGCTCGAACTGGGCGGCAAGTCGCCCAACATCGTGTTCGCCGATGCGCCCGACCTCGACACCGCGGCGGACATGGCCGCGTGGGCGGTGTTCTTCAATGCGGGCGAGATGTGCACGGCGGGGTCCCGGCTGCTCGTCCAACGCGACATCCTCGACGACTTCAGCGCTGCGGTGGTGGCGCGGGCACGACAGCGGCGCGTGGGTGATCCACTCGACGAGGCGACCGAGACCGGTCCGATCGTTTCG
>DATFMD010000010.1:0-2837 GCA_035267125.1 Nitriliruptoraceae bacterium
GTCGGGAATGCGCACGCTGCCAGAGAACGGCCGCCAGCGGAGGCGGTGTGCGCATCGACGACGGGATTTCGTCGAGAATGCGCACATCGTCGGGGTTGATCGCAGCAATTCCCACCGTCAGGCGGGTCCCCATCCCGATCGATTTCCACATCGTGGACCCAATGCCCTTGACCTCGTCGGGGTTGGTCCAGTTCACTGGAACATATTGAAAGGGCATGAAGTGCAATCTGAGGTACGACGTCACGGGTCACATGTGGACCGCCGATCGCGCACACGGCTGTGGTGGATGCTTGCCGCCGCGCTGGTGCCGTGGGCGACTGCGGCCGTCATCATGGTCATCGAGCGACTGCCATGACCGGCCGCCCACCCGAGCAGACATCCACCCGCGTGATCCCGCCGGGACCAGCCGATCCCGGCGGGCGCGACCTGCTCTCTCGGGCGGTGATCGCTGCCACCTGGTACCTCGAGATCCGAGCCGGACGGCGACCGGTGACGCACCTGCAGGACTGGGTCAGCCCAGCGGTGGCGCGGCAGCTGGACGGCCTGGTGCGGCGGCGGCGCCGCCAACCCCGCACGGGGGCGACCTCGATCTCGTTGTTGCGGGTGTGGGCCCAGCGTCACGATGGCGTCGCCCACGTCGTGGTCGTGCTGCGGGAACACCAGCGGACGCGCCCGGTGGCGTTGGCCGTGCAGGTGGCCACCGCGGACCCCAGGATCATCGCCCTCGGGCTGCCCGAGGATCGCACGGGCAGTGTCGCCGCGACACCTCCGAGCGCCACTCCCGACACGCCACGAGCCGTCGCCACGGACCAGGACGATCCACCACCCGTGCTCGACGATCGTCTGCTGGCCGGCAGCGCACGGCGTGACCAGCCACGACCCACGCCGCGGGGCACGCGAATGGTGGGGGTGGAGCGCGTCCTGGACGCGGCCTCCCGGACCCCGGTGCCCGAGGAGGCAGTCAGTGCCTGAGGACGCCTCCCGGTCACGTCAGGAGTGCGTCGTCAGCCGCCGTGGCAGCGCTTGAACTTGTCCCCGGAGCCACACGGGCAGGGATCGTTGCGGCCGACCCCGGCGTAGTCGTCGGACGCGGTGGTGTAGGTCGTGCCCGCGGCAACCTTGCGCACGGTGGTGCCGTCGTCGCGCTTGGTCACATCGCCGCCGGCACCACCCGGCGCCGATCCACCGAGTGTGTAGCTGGCCGATCCTCGCCCGGTGGTCGCACTCGAGTAGCTCACGTCGGTCGGTTCATCGGGCTCGTCCGCGTCGTCGAAGACCACGGTCATGCCATCGCCGTCACCGTCCGTGGTGCCCGTGCCGGACCCGGCGCCGGATCCATTGCTGGCTGCCCCCGCGTCCTGTGCCGCAGCGGCGTCCGCCGACTCCGCCCCACCGTTGGACGTCCCGTCGGAGCCACCATCGGTGCTGGCACCCTCGTCGACGTCGGACACGGCGCCCAGGGTCACGCCCCCCAGCGAGATGCCGGCCGCAGCGCGACCATCGGTGGTGTCCTCGTCGGCGCTGGCGGCCTCCTGCTGACGCTCCTGCTCGGTCTTGACCGGCAACTTGAAGAAGTAGGTGACGGCCTCCTCCTTGATGGACGACATCATCGCCATGAAGGAGTGGTAGGCCTCGCGCTGGTACTCGGTGAGCGGGTCTCGCTGTCCCACCGCCCGCAAGCCGATCCCATCGCGCAGGGCATCCATCTCGTAGAGGTGCTGGCGCCACTTGCGGTCGACCACGTTGAGGATTACGCGCCGCTCGACCTGGCGCATGACCTCCTCGCCGCCAACGCTGTCGACACGGGCGTCGTAGGCCGCCCGGACGTCGGCAAGGACCTCGTCGACCAGCACGCCGCGTTCCACGGACTCGAAGTCGAGTTCGTCCGGGTGCACCGTCGGCTCGTACACCTGGCGCAGTCGCGTGAACAGGGTGTCCAGGTCCCATTCCTCGGGAAACACCCCCGGCGGCGCATACGTGTCGAACAGGTCGATGACCATCCCGTCGAGGTATTCGTCGGCAAGGGCCTGGATCGCCTCGTCATCGCCCTCGACCAGCGCCTGGCGCGAGCCGTAGACGACCTTGCGCTGGTCGTTGAGGACGTCGTCGTACTTGAGCACGTTCTTGCGGATGTCGAAGTTGCGCGACTCGACCTGCCGCTGGGCGTTGCTGATGGCCCGCGTCACCATCTTGGCCTCGATCGGCATGTCGTCGGGCACGTTGAGCCGGGTCATGATCGAGTCGACCGCGCTGGCGTTGAACAGGCGCATCAGGTCGTCGCCGAGCGACAGGTAGAACCGCGACGCGCCGGGGTCTCCCTGGCGGCCGGAGCGACCACGCAACTGGTTGTCGATGCGGCGAGAGTCGTGGCGCTCGGTGCCGATGACGTACAGGCCACCTGCCGCGATGACCTCGTCCTTCTCGGCCCTGGTCTGTGCCTCGAACTCCGCCAGGGCCGTGGTGTAGGCGTCGCGGCGCTCTTCGTCGGTGGCCTCCTCCCCCAGGCGTGCTGCCACGTCCTTGGCCATCTCCTCGGGGTTGCCCCCCAGCAGGATGTCGGTACCGCGACCGGCCATGTTGGTGGCGACGGTGACGGCGCTGCTGCGCCCCGCCTGGGCCACGATGTGGGCCTCGCGGGCGTGCTGCTTGGCATTGAGCACGTTGTGCGGGACGCCCCGCTGCTTGAGCAACCCCGACAGGAGTTCGGACTTCTCGACCGACGTGGTGCCCACCAGCACCGGCTGACCGCGTTCCACGCGCTGGGCGATGTCCTCGACGACCGCGTTGAACTTGGCCATCTCGGTCTTGTAGATCTGGTCGGCGTGGTCGTCACGGAC
>DATFMD010000011.1:0-11612 GCA_035267125.1 Nitriliruptoraceae bacterium
CGAGGAGGGGCAGCGGGTCACATTCGAGGTCGCACAGGGCCAGAAGGGCCCGCAGGCCAACGACGTTCGTCCACTCTGAGCGGATACCAACGTTGTGGAGAGCCCCGTCCTCGGACGGGGCTTCTTCGTGTCTGGACACCATTCGGTCTCGACACCATCTTGTCTGGACACCATTCGGTGGGTCCACCCCAACACGGATCGGCCGCTGGACACCACGATCGGGGCGGAACATCGCTGGTGTCGGCACCGTTGGCACTCGTCCACGCCCCTCCCCCAGCCACATCGGAGCGCCCATGCAGATCGTGATCGCCGGCGGCCACGGCCAGATCGCACTCGCCCTGACCGAACAGATGGTGCCCGCGCACCACGTCGTCAACCTCATTCGAGACCCCGACCAGTCCGATGACATCACGGCCATCGGCGGCACGCCCGCCGTCATCGATCTCGAATCCGCCGACACGACCGAACTGGCAACCCATCTCGAGGGCGCCGACGCCGTGGTGTTCGCCGCGGGCGCCGGCCCCGGATCGGGTGCCGAACGCAAGGAAACCGTGGACTACGGCGCCGCCGTGCTGCTGCGCGACGCCGCCCTGGCAGCCGGGGTGCCGGCCTACGTCATGGTGTCGGCCATGGGGACCGACGATCCGCCCAGTGGCGACGACGTCTTCAGTGTCTACCTGCAGGCCAAGGCCCGAGCCGACGAGGCGGTGATGGCCAGCGACCTGGCATGGACGATCGTCCGGCCCGGAGGACTGACCGACGACGAGCGCACGGACACCGTCAGGGCCGCCCGACATGTCGAGCGTGGCACCATCGCGCGCGCCGACGTTGCCGCCGTGCTGGCCGCAGTCCTGACTCGCGACGACCTGGCAGGACGCGTGTTCGAACTCGTGGGTGGCGACGTGCCGATCCATGCAGCCCTCGACGCGATCGCCGACGCTTCCTGAACCGAGGGGCGCAGGCCCCGGCTCGCATGCGCCGCCCGGCACCGCCTTGGCAGTGCCCGAGGCGCCGGCGATACGGTCACGTGGCGTGTCGTCCAGGCACGACCACACCGGCAATCGAGTCGCCATGACCACTGTCACTGCGTTCTCCGTCAAGCCCTACGACCGCGCCACGCTGGAAGCCGCCATGGCCGGCCTGGACGATCCGCCCGAGTTCACCTGGATCGAGTCACGACTCGGTGTCGAGACGGCGCAGCTCGCAGCGGGATCCGACATCGTGTGCGCGTTCGTCAACGACGACCTGTCCGCTCCCGTCCTGGAGGTCCTGGCGGCCGGTGGCACGCGGGCGATCGCCCTGCGCTGCGCCGGGTTCAACAACGTCGACCTGGACGCCGCGGCCATGCTGGACCTGCGCGTGATGCGTGTCCCCGCCTACTCACCGAATGCCGTGGCCGAGCACACGCTCGCGCTGATCCTGGCCCTCAATCGCAAGATCCATCGGGCACACAACCGTGTGCGGGACGGCAACTTCCGACTCGACGGCCTGGTCGGCTTCGACTTGGCCGGCACCACCGCGGCCGTCGTCGGAACGGGACGCATCGGGGGCATCGTCGCCCGCCTGTTGTGGCACCTGCGCTGTGAGGTGCTGGCCGTCGACGAATGGCACGACCCCCACCTGGTCGAACTGGGCGTGGAGTACACGACCTGGGAGGACGCCCTCGACCGAGCACGCATCATCACGCTCAACTGCCCCCTGACCGAGGACACCCACCACCTCATCGATGCCGACGCCATCGCGTCCATGCAACCCGGCGTGATGCTCGTCAACACCGGCCGGGGTCCGCTGATCGACACCGACGCCGTCGTGCAGGGCCTCAAGGACGGCCACATCGGCGCCCTCGCCCTGGATGTCTACGAGGAGGAGGAGGACCTGTTCTTCGAGGACCGCAGTGCCGAGATCCTGTACGACGACACCTTCGCGCGGTTGTTGACGTTCCACAACGTGCTGATCACTGCCCACCAGGCCTTCCTGACCGACGAGGCGCTGGCCGCGATCGCCTCGACCACGCTGGACAACATCGCCGCCGTACGCGCTGGCGAACCCAGCGAGAACGAGGTCATGGCGGCATAGCGGCCGCGTCAGCCGCCCCCAGCCTGCGGTGCCGAGGCCGGCAGGCGGGCACGCGCAGCGGCCACCAGTGGCGCCAGGTCGGCGACCAGGCGCTCGGTGGCGTCGGTGCCGAAGCGACGCACCGGACCTGCAGCCAGCTCATCGGTGCGTCGTTCGAGGTCTCGACGCCAGTCGCGACCCCGGTCGGTGAGGTCGCCGTCGCCGGAGAGCCAGTCGCGGTCCACCAGTCGCTGGACGGCGGCGTCCCAGACGTCGTCGTCCCACGAGCGCGACTGACGTATCCAGGTCGCGTCGTAGTACGGACCCGCGCCCGCCAGCACGTTGGCCTCGATCGGGTCGACATCGTGCGCGACCAGGAGGCACTGGTGCAGGTCACCGCGGTACTCCCGCGCCAGCGTGGCGGCATGGAAGACCACCAGCTCCGACCGTTCGTCCCATTCACGGGCGGCATTGGCGGCATACAGCGGCAGGTTGCCGCGGGCGCCGGGCACGTCGATGCCCTGCGCGAAGGTGCGGCACCGCGCTGCCACGTCCGCGACCAGTCCATCGTCCTGGTCGGCCCACAGGGCCTCCAGGACGTCGGCCACCGCGTCGTCGCGGGCCATCAGGACGGCGGCCGGCGACGCGAACGTCCAGGCATCGGGGATCGCGCGCCTGACCAGTCGCGGCGCGAAGGACGCAAAGGTGGCCTCCACCGTGCCCGCGGTCACCTCGCCCATCGGCGCGGCCCGGCTGGCGAAGTAGCCCATCCAGTAGCCCTTCAGGCCGACCTCGGCCCAGGCAGCCTGGACGTCGCGATCGAAGTATGCGAGGGCGTGGATGGCCTCGAGGCCGTGCGTGAGCGTGCGGGCGAGGTGCATCTGGTCTCCGTCAGGGTCGACGAGCTCGGGTCGAGAAACTCGGGTCGACGAGCCCGGGTCGACGGGTTCGGGTCGACGGGCTCGGCGGCATCGAGGGTGGGGCAACGGGCAGGACCGCGACCGTACGCGATGATGGCGTTGGCCCGTGCGTGGAGTCGCTCGGGGCCATCCCCGGGCAGGTGGCCGCGTGGCTCGGGTCACCCCCCGGGCTCGAGCACGGCTTCCCGGAAGTCGAACGCGACCAGCACCTCGCCGCCGGGGTCGGTGATCTCCACGGCCTGCAGGTCGTCGCGCTGGATCGACGATGCCCCGTACACCCGCGCACCGCGCGACTCCGTCTGGCCCCAGGTGCCGGCCTGTTCCCGCTGCCCCGCATCCGAAATTGCCCACATGCGGTAGGCCTCGCGGGCGGGAAGGTCGGTCACCTGCAACTCGACCGTCGTGCCCCACTCCCAGGCGAAGGCCGAGACCTGCCCTGCCGTGTCGACGTCGGCGGCCACGGCGGCCACTGGTGCCACCAGCCGGTCCGCCTCGGGAGGGCCGTCGCTGGGCGACTGCGAACTGACCGCGACACCTGCCACGGCGACCACTGCGACCGCAGCCGCAGCAGCTGTCGCGATCCGCCATCGACCCAGTCGCACCCGCAGGGTCTGCTCCGACTCGGCAGCCCGTGCCACCAGGCGCAGGGGCAGGTCGGGGGCAGGGACCAGGCGCGAGTCCTCGGCCTCGTCCACCGTCAGGCGTGACAGCAGCCCGGGGATCGCCGAGAGCGTCGCCAGCTCGTCACGACAGGCGTCGCAGGTGGCAACGTGGGCCGCCACGACCCGACGCTCCTGGCCGTCGAGCGACCCCAGGACCCAGGCCCCCAGGGCCTCCTGCATGGCGCGATGCTCCTCGTTCATCGGATGACTCCCTGTTCCTCCAGCTGCAGGCGCAGCGCCCGCAGCCCGTAGTAGACGCGCGACTTGACCGTGCCCTCGGGAACGTCGAGAAGGCGCGCGGCCTCGGCGATGCTGTGGCCGCGCCAGTGGCACAGCACCAACGCGTCGCGGTGCTCGACACTCAGTCCGGCCAGTGCGTCGGCCACCTGCCATGTCTCGAGCAGCCGGTCGACCTCGAGTCGCTCGTCGTCCGCCACGCGATCGTCGGTCTCGTCGAAGTGGCCGGACGAGACCGGACGCGCCTGGCGGCGGCGCAGACGGTCGATCACCACGTTGCGCGCGATCGCGAACAGCCATGCAGCCTCGGAGCCACGGTCGGGGTCGAAGCGGTCTCGGGCCCGCCAGGCCTTCAGCAACGTGTCCTGCACGGCCTCCTCGGCCGATTCGCGGTCGCCAAGCCGCCGCACCGCGAACGCGTGCAACGGTCCCGCCCAGTCCTCGTGCAACTGGGCGAGGGAGCGCAGCTTGTCCGTCACGGGGCCACCTGCCGCTCAGTACCCACCGTCGTCGACGCCCTCGGCGAGATTGGCCGCGTCCGTCGCCCCGGCGGCGGACGCCGCGACGGCGTCGCCCGACGGCGTCACTGCCCACCAGACGTCGCCGACACCGTGACCCGTCACGTCGCCCGGTTCGGCGTCACCTGCCCAGTGGTACAGCGGGGCCCCGTTGACCATCACCTGGGTGTCGCCCGAGTCGCCGCGTTCGAAGGTGGCGAGGTCGCCAGTCACGCCATCACCGGCGACCGGATCCTGGCCCAGCAACGGCGGCCAACTGGTCAGGCAGTCGTCCGTGCAGGCGGAACTGGCGTCGGAGTCGTTGTCGAAGACGTACAGCGTCATGCCTTCGCCGTCGACCAGGATGTCACCCAGCTCGGAGGTCGCCACCGCCACCGTGATGTCGCCGGTCGGATCGCCCGACTCCGTCGGGGTGGCGTCGCCGGCGTCGGCGGCCGACGGCTCGGGAAGCGACGCCGCCGCTGACGTCGCCGCAGTCGTGGCTGCCGGAGCACCTGGGTCGGTGGCCTCGGACGCGGCATCATCGCCGCCACAACCAGCCAGCACGAGTCCCGCTGCCACGACCAGGACGACGCCATGACGTCGTCCACGCCCGGCATCGGGGCGTGACCGGGCTCGTCGGTTGGGGTGGGCACGTGGTGACATGGGGTCCTCCCGGGTCGAAGTGCGGCCGACGCTCAGCCGCGGTCAGGGCTGCTGTCGATCGATCGCATCGCATCCGCCTTTGACGGATCCGGCGTCGTCCCGGTCTACGCAGCGAACCCACGCTCGGTTCACCGCCAGGCGAGCTCGGGTGGCCGGCGAACTGGCACCCCCGTCGCCCGGCGACGACAAATCTCCCCGACGGGCCTGCCCGCCACCCTAGTATTGGCGCAGTCGAGTCCGGCACCGGCTCGCCACCTCCCCGAGCGGCAGGGCGCAGACCATGGGACAACAGATCGAACGGACCACGTTCAGCAACGAGGACCGCCAGACCTATCGCAACAAGGTCAAGGCCAACCTCGAGGTGCTCAACTCCATGCTGGAACGCGACATGTTCGAGCGCGAACGCAAGCTGGCCGGACTGGAGATGGAGTTCTACGTCGTCGACGCCGACGGCCAACCCGCCAATGCCAACTCCGAACTGCTCCAGTTGCTCGCCCACGAGGACTTCCAGACCGAGCTCGCCCAGTTCAACATCGAGTTCAACCTCGCACCCCACAAGCTGTCGGGCACGGTCTTCCGCGAGATGGAGGAGGAACTGTGCACGTCGTTCGAGTTCGCACAGCGGCGAGCCAACGACATCGATGCGAACGTGGTGATGATCGGGATCCTGCCCACGCTCGACGACCTCAGCATCGACGAGGACACCATGTCGACCGAGCCGCGTTACTACGCGCTCAACGAACAGGTGTTGGCGGCGCGCGGCGAGCACGTCGTGATCGACATCAAGGGCACCGAGGACCTGCGCTTCGAGGCATCCTCGATCATCTTCGAAGCAGCTGCGACGTCGACGCAGTTGCACCTGCAGGTGTCGCCGGAAGGATTCGGCACGACGTGGAACGCCGCCCAGGCGATCTCGGGGCCGCTCGTGGCCGTGGCCGCGAACTCGCCGTTCTTCGCCGGTCGCCAACTGTGGCACGAGACCCGGATCGCCGTGTTCGAGCAGGTCATCGACACGCGGACAGAGGAACTCACGGCCCAGGGCGTGCGACCGCGCGTGTGGTTCGGCGAGAAGTGGATCGACGACGTCACCAGCCTGTTCGACGAGAACGTCAAGTACTTCCCCGCCCTGTTGCCACTGCTGGGCGAGGAGGACCCCCACGAGGAACTGGGACGGGGCGGCGTGCCGCACCTCGAGGAACTCAACCTGCACAACGGCACCGTGTGGCGGTGGAACCGCCCGATCTACGACGTCGCGCGTGGCAAGCCGCACCTGCGGGTGGAGAACCGCATCCTGCCGGCGGGACCCACCATGGTCGACGCGATGGCGAACGCCGCGCTGTACTACGGGCTCGTGCGAGGCATGGTCGAGGAAGAGGTCAAGATCTCGGACCGTCTCAGCTTCCAGGCCGCCATGGAGAACTTCCGCGTCGGGGCCAAGTCGGGTCTCAACTCCACCATGTACTGGCCGGAGGTCGGTGAGGTGCCGGTGACCGAACTCGTGCTGCGTCACCTGCTGCCGATCGCCCACCGCGGCCTCGACCTGTGGAACATCGACCGTCGCGACCGCGACCACTACCTGGGCATCATCGAACAGCGCTGCCTCAAGCGCATCAATGGGGCCATCTGGCAGATCGAGACCTTCCAGCAACTGCACCGCACGCTGCCGGACCGCCATGCCGCCTTGACCGAGGTCACCAACCGCTACATCGAGCACATGACCTCCAACGAGCCCGTACACACATGGCCCCTCACTCGCTGAGGTCCCACGGCGCCGCTCCACCGCCATAGAATTGGGGGGTGCCGGGGCGTGGTGGCACACCGCGCTGTCGTCGGCGCCCGGCGTCCGGCCAGCCTCCTCCCAGCATCGCTTCAAGGATCACCCGTGTCCCACACGTCGACGCACCGCATCATGCTCGACGGCGTGGACGAACAACTCATCGAGCTGTCGCCGCTCGAGTTCGCCCGCGCCCTCGAGGTGCCGACCCTGATTCGCGTGCCGGGTGCGGGGGTTTCTGCACCACGCGGCTTTGCCTGCCTGCTGCACGGCGACGAGTCGACGGGGCTGGAGGCAGCCCTGCAGGTCCTGCGACGACGACGCCAGTGGCCCTTCGACCTGTGGATCGTGGTGGGCAACGTGCCGGCCGCGATCGCCGACGGCGGGTTCGAGCACCGGTACCTGCCCGGCCAGGAGGACTTCAACCGCATCTGGGGCAACGACGGGGCCGACAGCCCCCAGCGTGTGGCCGCCGCCGCCATCCTCGACGAGCTGTCCGACGTCGGCATGGACGCCATGGTCGACATCCACAACAACACCGGCGACAACCCCTTCTACGCCATCGTCACGACCGACAAGCCCGGCGACTACAACCTCGCAACCCTGTTCACCACGACCATCCTGCGGTGGAACCTCGGCGTCGCCACCCTGATGGAGGGGATGCCGGCCGACGTGCCCGCGATCGCCATCGAGTGCGGCCTGCCCGGGCTGCCGGAGTCACGCGCCTTCGCACTGGACGGGTTGCGACGCTTCCTGGGCGTGCGCCGCTTTCGCAACGACCACGTCCGCATCGACGTGGACGTGTTCGGCGACATGGTCAAGGTCAAGGTGCCACGCGACCTCGACTTCGCCATCGGCGGGGACCTCGGCGGCCGCGATTTCGTTGTGGCGGACGGCGCCGACCACCTCAACTTCGTGCGGATTCCGGCCGGCCACGTGATCGGCCGGGTTCCGCCCGGCAACCCGGTGCCACTGATCGCCGAGACCGCATCAGGCAAGATCGTGACCCACGAGCGCCTCGCGGTGACGCCGGAGGGCCTGGTGACAACGCGGCACTCGGAAATCCCCGTCATGATGACGCGCACCGTGGCGGCCGCGCGCCACGACGTCCTGCTCTACCTCGCTGATCGGCTTCCCCCGCCCGGCGGGGTCCCCGACTGAGCCCATGCACTGCGCCGGCACGCACTGGCTCGCAGGACGACGCGAAGCTCAGGTCGACAGGTCGAGCCCGTCGAACAGGCTGGTGGCACCGTCGGGGGCCGCCACTCCCCCCAGGACGCAGTAGGTCTCCCACGGGAAGGCCTCCACCTCGATCTCACGCGGAATGCTGAACCACCGTCCGTCGGGATCGATCTGGGTCGCGTGGGCCAACAACGCGGCATCCCGCCGGTCCAGCCATTCGGCCACGTCGACGATGATGTCGGGATCCTGATCGGCGTCGCGATGACTGCGATCCTCCAGCCACCCGGCATAGGGGGACTCGAGACCGCGCTCGGTCAGGGTGGCATGGATCGCTTCCAGCCGCGTGCGGGGGAACCCGGTTCCGAACACGGTTCGAGGCACCTGCCATCCCGCGATCTCCCCATCGTCGTGGGCAGCCAGTTCGACCGCCGCCATGGTGGTCTCGTACACGCGGATGTGGTCGGGATGGGGGTAGCCACCGTCAGGCGGGTAGGTCACGACCACGTGCGGCCGTTCCTCGCGCAGGACCTGGGCCAGGCGCGTGGCCGATTCCTCGACGGAGATGTCGGCGAAGCACCCCGACGGGATGTCGGCGAGGTCCTCGGGCAGGCCCGAGTCGGGGTAGTCGAGCAGGTGCACGCGCGTGAACCCGATGATCTCGATCGCGCGCGCCAGTTCGCGTTCGCGCACCGGCCCCATCTCGTGGGGCTCCAGCGGTGGATACGACGGGTTGAGGATGTCCCCGGCGGCGCCGTCGGTGGCCGTGACCAGGATCACCTCGGCACCCTCGTCGGCGGCACGGGCGGCCGTGGCCGCCCCCTTGGACGACTCGTCATCGGGGTGGGCGTGCACGAACAACAGGCGTGGAGCAGTCGTCATGGCGTGTCGTCCTGGTCAGTGCGTGTGGGGCCCCAGGCGCGTTGCACGGCGCTGCCGCCCGGGCTCGCGGCGAGCGCGTCGATGCGGTCACGCACCAATGACGCGGCGACGGCGACCTCGTCGGCGGGTCCCGTGAGCCGCACGAGCATCGGTCGACCCGGATAGGAACCCAGCTTGACCTGTGGCACCTGCCGTGCAAGTTGGGCGAAGGCGGGATTGAGCAGTGACTCGGGGAATCCGTGGGTGACCTCGACGACCGTGGGGACGGGGTTGCGACCCGCCACCAGGTCGACCAGGCCCTCCCGCGTGATCCGGGCGAACTCGCTGGGCACGCCGGGCAGCACCGCCACGGTCGTGCCCGCAGTCGTGACGCCGCCGTCGATGTCGACGACCACGCCGGGCACCCATCCCGACAGCTCCAGCAGGCGTGCCCCGGCCGGGATGGCAGCCATGCGCATCATTGCCGTGGCGACCACGTCGTCGACCTCGAGTCCCTGGGAGCGCTGCCAGTCGAGCGCACCCTGGACACGTTGGGCGATGATCTCGTTGACCTGCGTGGTACGGCCCAGTGCCACGGCGACGGCCTCGAAGGTGATGTCGTCAGGCGTGGACCCGATGCCGCCAGACGTGACGACCAGTCGCGGGCCGGGTTCGCCCACTTCTCGCTGCAGGGCCTCGACGATGTCGTCCATGTCGTCGCGCACGGTGTGCATGCGATCCAGGGCCACGCCCTGCTCGGCCAGTGCAGCGGCGAGGACACGCGTGTTGGCATCCGTCACGTGACCGTCGAGGATCTCGTCCCCGATGACGATCAGTGCGGCAGTGACACGTGACACGTCCTGCTCCCGTCGTGGCGTTCGACATGCCCGGGTCGAGCATCGGCGCGAGGGTAGCGACGGGCGCGTGGCTGCCTGCCCCGCTGGTAGCGTCGCCAACCATGTGGATGACCCGTGACACCGCCCTGAGCGACGTCGTGCTCGCCCCCGCCGGTCTGGTCGTGGGAGCCGGCGTCGTCTCCCTGTTCGCCCGTCTGCCGTTCTGGCCCGGAGGCGTTCCCGGCATCGCGATCCTGCTGGTGGCCGCCGTCGTGATCATGGTGGTGTGGCCCATGTGGCTCGTGCGCCAACGCGACGAACGGTCGGTGGTCGGACAGCCCTTCCGGTTCGGCGACCTGGTCGCCGGGCTGGTCCCGGCGTTGGTGCTGGTGGCGGCCGGCATCGGCCTGGGCCTGGCAGGCGGGGGCTCCCCCACGTCGGCGGCGACGCTCGTACGACGACTGGTGCTCGCCAGCACCGGCATCGGGGGCATCCTGCAGGTGGCCTTGTGGTTGATCACGGCCACGGGATCGTTCCTGGTGGTCACGTTGGTGGCTCGTCGAGCACCCTCGGCGTTCATGGGTCCGGACATGCCTGCCAGTGGGGCGCTGCGCACGTTCGGAATGGGACTCGCCGGCATTGCCACGATCCTGTGGATGCTGGTGGCGATTGCGGGCCCCGACCCCGTGTCGGTCGGCCCGATCATGGGGCTGGCCATCGCCGTCATGGTGGTGGTCGTGGACCGGATGCTGCCGGCGGGCCTGGCCATCACGCGCAATGCCGCCCTGGCGCCCGGCGTGGTGGCGTTGGTGCTGTGGCTGTTCAGTGGTGGGCTGCTGTTGGGCCAGGGACTGCTCGACAACCTCGCCAGCGGTGCCGTGGCCGCCGCGGTCGCGATGTCGATGGGGCTGCTGGTGAACGCCGACCGGCCGTGGGCGGCCGCAGCGCTTCCCTTCGCATCCAGCCTGTGGCTGGTCGTCAGCGTGTTGCCCGTCCTGGCCTGACGTGCGCCCGGCGACACCGCGCGCCCGGAGACACCACATGGCTTCGCAGCGAGCCATGGACGGGCGCATTGGAGTTGCTCGCCCAAGGGCTCGCAACGTCCAGCCTGGGTGCCTCGGGCGCGCGGTTACTGCAGGTGCTTCCAGTGGTCGATGTCGTCGGCGTGGCGCGCCCGCAACTCGTGGTCACGGATCCCCATCCCCTCCTCCGAGGCACCCACCAGGATGCCGATCTTGCCGGTGTGGAGGTTGTGGTGCACCTGGTGGGCAGCCTCGCCCACGTCCTCCAATGGGTAGGTCCTGGACAGGATGGGGTGGATCATCCCCTTGGCCACGAGCCGGTTGGCCGCCCATGCCTCGTTGTAGTTGGCGAAGTGGGAACCCAGGATGTCCTTGAGGTTCATCCACAGGTAGCGGTTGTCGTAGCTGTGCTGAAACCCGCTCGTGGAGGCACAGGTCACGATCGTGCCGCCCTTCTTGGCCACGAAGACGCTGGCACCGAAGGTGGCCCGGCCGGGGTGTTCGAAGACGATGTCGGGATCCTCGCCCACCAGTTCCCGAATCCTGCCACCGAAGCGGCGATACTCGGCATAGTCGGGCTCGCCGTTGTCGGTCCAGAACGAATAGCCCTCGGCCTTGCGGTCGATGATGTGCTCGACACCCAGTTCCTCGAGCAGCGCCACCTTCTCGGGTGAGGACACCACGCACACCGGGATGCCGCCCCCGTTGAGCACGAACTGGGTGGCGAAGCCCCCGAGCCCCCCAGTGGCACCCCAGATGAGCACGACGTCACCCTGCTTCATGCGGGCCTCGTTCTGGCCCACCAGCATGCGATACGACGTCGCCATCACCAGGCCCAGCGAGGCAGCCTCCTCCCAGCTCAGGTGCGTGGGCATGGGCATCAACTGGTTGGCCTTGACCATC
>DATFMD010000012.1:0-4888 GCA_035267125.1 Nitriliruptoraceae bacterium
TCGCGCAGGGTCGTGTCGAAGATGACGACGTCGCTGCCGAACGCGTTGGTGGCAGCATGGTCGATGGGCTGTCCCATCAGGGTTCCTTTGGTCTGCTGGTGCTGGTCTGCGGAGGTCCCGTGGTCACGGGGCGCAGGAAGACGGTGCTGGGAAGATCCCGGAAGCGACCTCCGCGGTCGCTGTCATGTTCGGGAGGGACAGCGCCGCGGCATCAAAGCAGCAGGAGGCCAAGCAGCAGGAGGGCGAGCAGCAGACCGGCGATCGCCGGGGAGGAGTCAGGACGCGAGGCGACCCGGGCGCGGGCCCGGGGCGGCGTCTGCTGGTGCTCGTTGTGCTCCATGGGTGTGACGTTTGCGCCTGGACGCGTGGGATGCAAGTCGACAGGCGCCCACCGGGCAGGATCAGCCTTGATTCGTGCGCTCATCGCTCACAGTGACGCAACACCGCGCAACAGCCGCATTCCTCCGCGCCGCCCGGCCACGTCGTCGCCGACGACAAGACCCCGGCACCGACGTCGGGCCCGTGGGGGCGGACGCGGTGCCGGGGCACAGGGGCCGGCAGTGTGGCGGTCAGGCGCGAGCCACCGCGGCGGTCCGGACGTCGGGCGCCAGGAACGAGGCGGCCCGGACGAGGCTGGCGGCCATGCGCATCCGCACGGTCGGGCGCTCGGCCACGACTGGTGCATGCGGCAGTGCCGACAGTGCGAGGTCGTTGGTGGCGATGCGGCGGGTGGCGAAGTTGGCGGCGATCAGGTGGTCCATCGGTGTTCTCCATGTTGTGGCGGCCCTCGGTGTGGACCGGCTCTGGGTGCTGGCCACGACAGTGCCCCGTGCCGGGACAGAAGTCGTGGAGACCAGGTGGAGAACGCGTGGAGAAACGCGTGGGGACCGGAGAACGGGGACTGCAGGGACGACGTCAGGCCTGGCGCCGCCGGCACGCAGCAGGCCGAACTCGGCAAACTGCCTCCCGCTACCGGGGGCGGCCGCCGGACGCAGTCACGTCGGCCGCCTTGGTGACTCGACGTTCGCGCGTGTCGGCGCGCTTGGCGAGGGTGACCCACGCGAGCGTGGCGCGTTGGGTGCTCCACGGCAGGTCCTCCCACTGGACCCAGGCGTCGCGCTCCGTGAGTGCCGCCGCCAGGTCATCGGGCACGATGCCGGCCTCGACATCGTCGAGCAGGGCCCACGACCCATCCTGCTTGGCCCGCGCGATCACGGCACGGCCGTGGTCGGTCATCTCGCCGCTGGCCTCGAGCGCCTCGACGTGCTCCTTGTTGATGCGCGACCACCCACTGCCCTGCCGACGGGGCGAGATCAGCAGGCTCGTGCGATCCTCGTCCACGGCTCGTGTGGTGGCGTCCACCCAGCCCCACGCCAGCAACTCGGGAACGATCTCGCCCCACGGCAGCCAGTGGTCCGTGTGCTTCTTGTGCACGACCAGGAACACCCCCCGGTCACGGTCGTGGTTGGCGCGCAACCACTCGCGCAACTCCCCCCGGTTCAGCACCTCCACCTGCTCGTAGTCATCGAGTCCCACGTCCCGCCTTTCTCGAATCGTCTGGCGTCCATGGAGTTCGCGGAGCCTGCGGAGCGAACTCCAACGCGATCGCGCAGCGACCCCGCTTCATGTCCCACGTCCCGCATGGCGCCCATGGAGTTCGCGGAGCCTGCGGAGCGAACTCCAACGTGATCGCGCAGCGATCACGCCGTCACCCCCGCTCTGCCTGGATCGGGAAGCGCTCGTTGGGCAGCAGGTCGGGCTCGGTGCCCTCCAGGCATGCCGTCACGATCCGGAAGGTGTTGACCGGCGTCATGTCGTCGGGAGCCTCGACGTCGCAGCCCGCTGGCAGGCGCATTGCGCTGAGGATGGAGAAGTGCATGTCGTCGTCGAGGAAGACGCCGCCCGGCTGGGTCCAGTCGATGCCCAGGCGCGGGCCGTGGTCGCCCTGGATGATGATGACCGCATCGGGGTCGTCAGCCAGGATCTGGTCGACCGCATCCTGGAGTTGGGCATGCAGGCACTCGACGGCGTCGCCGTACTCCTCACCCTCGCCCCACGCCGAGAACGTGAAGTCGACCTCGCGGATCCCACAGTCGGCGCCACGCAACAACGGCGGGTGCGGGTTGAGGACGTGGAGGAAGGTGAACTGCGGGTCGGGCAGGTCTGCGGCGATCACCTGGGCAGCCACGTGGGCCGGGTCGTTGCTGATCGCGACGTCCTCGTGCTGCGACCGCGACGTCAGCAGTTCACCCAGCGGCGACATCGTTGCCAACGCGGTCTCGGTGTCGGTGATCGAACCGGTGTCGCCGATGCAGAGGTCCTCGACCCCCGAACACTTGCTCCCCGTCCACAGACCGGGATAGGTGTGCGCGTAGGAGTAGCCATTGGCGCGCATCGTCTCGACGGTCAGGTTGTCGCCCTGCAGCCGCTCGAAGAACGGCCCGGCGGGAGGCTCGTCCACGCCGTCGGTGAACAGGTAGTCCATCATCAGCGTCGACGCGATCGACAGGTTCGTGAAGGGGTAGTTCGAGGTGGCCTCCGCCTGGACGTCGAAGCCGTTGTCCGCGAGGAACTGTTCGAAGGCGGCCGGGTCGTAGCCCGTGCGTTCGCGCATGAAGTCGTTGCTGCCCAGGCCGTCCAGCTCGATGAGCCACACGTCGGGTGTGGTGGTGAACGAGGCCTGTGCCGCTGGCTGCGCGTCCCCGACGTCGTCGGTTGCGGCGTCGGCATCAAGCGCGTCGGCGGCCACCGGAACGGCCGCCATCCCAGCCAGCGCCACGGCCATGATCGCGACGAACCGCTGCATCGGCACCTTCCGCATCAGCCACGTCGCCACGACCACGATCGGGGCGGCGACCATCGCCCACCAGACCACGTCGTCGACCTGTGATCCGATGGCGTCACGCAGGGACAGGACCGTGGGAAGGCTGAACACCAACCACAGCACGACGCCCAGCACGCCACCTGCCCAGGCACCCACGCGCCGCCCGAAGGCCATGGCGATCCCGAGCACGACCAGGGCGCCCGCCAGGGTCGCAAGCCACCACGTGCGCACCACCGCCATGTCCAGAGGTTGGTCGAGGTTGTCGGCCATCAGGCTCAGGAACGGCCATGACGCCATGGCGACGACCGTGACGACGGCCACCCACCGACGGGCCCCGTCGGTCCCGTCAGACGAATCCCCGGCGGCCGTGTCGTCGGCCGGGGGGTCGGACCGGGTCACCGAGACGTCGGACCGGGAGTCGCCGTCGGTCCCGTCCGTCCCATCGGGCGGGACGCCGGCGTCGGTGGCGGGGCGGTCTGGAGCACTCATCGCATGCAACGCTATCGCTGGCGCCCACCGTTACGCTCCCCGGCACCCGGCCGGCAGCACGCTGTACCCGCCATCCAAGGAGCCACCGTGGCGACCTCGCCTCACCGGCATGCGGTGTCCGGACTGCGTGCGGCAGCCTGCCTCGTCGTGGGCCTGGCAGCCGGCGCCTGCGCGCAGCAGTACCACGAGGCGTCGTGGCCGGACCTGGTGACGGCACGCCAGCAGGACGCGATCGACCGGGAATGGGTGCCGGCCTTCCTCCCCGAGGCCGCCCGCGACATCCGCCAGCGCAACGAACCTGCCACCGGCGCCCGGATCGTGGTGGCCACGCTGCCCGACGACGTGGCCGTGCCCGAATGCGACGGCCAGTCAGACGAACCCGTTCCGCTGGATGCGTCCTGGCTGCCCGACGACCCGGGTGACGCGCTGGCCTGCGAGGACGGCTGGACCCTGGCTCGCAACGGCGCCCAGGTCACGCTGTGGAACGTCGGCGGACTCGAGGTCGTCGAGTGACCACGCAGTCGACGTTCGCCCCCCACGATCTCGAGGCACTGCCATGACCCTGCCCGTGACGATGCCCGTCAAGCCGATGCTGGCCAAACTGACCCGGTCGATGCCCTCGGGTCCGATGCTCTACGAACCCAAGTGGGACGGCTTCCGGTGCGTGGTGTTTCGTGATGGCGACGACGTCACCCTGCAGTCGCGCAACGGCAAGCCCCTGGAGCGGTACTTCCCCGAACTGCTCGATCCGTTGCGCGCCACCCTCCCCGACCGGTGTGTCGTCGACGGCGAACTGGTCGTGCCGATGGACGGTGGCATCGCCTTCGACGCCATCAGCCAACGCATCCACCCGGCCGACTCCCGGGTCCAGATGCTGGCCGAGGAGACCCCGGCGCGCTTCATCGCCTTCGACGTGCTGGCCATCGACGACCGCGACCTGACGGACGAGTCGATGCAGGCACGACGCGCCGAACTCGAAGACCTGTGTGACTGGTCCGCGCCGATCCACCTCACGCCTGCCACCACGGATGCCGAGACGGCCACGGACTGGTTCGACCGGTTCGAGGGTGCCGGCCTGGACGGCGTGATCGCCAAGCCCCTGGGTGGCACCTACGAGCCGGGCAAGCGCAGCCTGCTCAAGATCAAGCACGAACGCACCTGCGACGCCGTGGTGGCAGGCTTCCGCTGGCACAAGGCCTCGACCCCCGAGGACCCCCAGGTCGGGTCGCTGTTGCTGGGGTTGTTCGACGACCATGACAACCTGCGCCACATCGGCGTGGCCTCGTCGTTCAGCGAGAAGCGTCGTCGCGAACTTGCCACCGAGGTCACCGCCCTGGGCCGCGACGACCTGGACGACCACCCCTGGGGGGCATGGGCGGCGACCGAGGACTCCCCCCGTGGCGGCAACCGCTGGAACGCCACCAAGGACATGAGCTTCGAGTACGTCGAACCGCGCGTGGCCGAGATCGCCTACGAACAGTTGGACGGTGATCGCCTGCGCCATTCGGGACGATTCAAGCACTGGCGCGTCGACCGCGATCCCGACAGCGCCACCTACGACCAGGTCGAGGTCGC
>DATFMD010000013.1:0-12509 GCA_035267125.1 Nitriliruptoraceae bacterium
CGTTGCCTCCACGTCGGCCCACCCGGAATCGACCAGGTCTGCGCGCACCCGGTAGGTCTGGCTGCCGTCGACCCCACGGACCTTGACGGCCTTGAGGTCGTCGAGGTCGCGCGACACCGTGGCCTGGTTGCAGGTGATGCCGTGGTCGGCCAGCGCCGCCACGACCTCGGCCTGCGATCGCAGGTCACGCGTTGCCAGCAGGTCACGCAACAGGCGTTGGCGTTCGATCTTGTCCGTCGTCATGACGATCGCCCGAGCAGGTGGGCCAGCAGCGCCTTCTGGGCATGGAGGCGGTTCTCGGCCTGGGCGAACACGTGGGAGCGTGGACCGTCGATCACCGACGCGGCCACCTCCTCGCCACGATGGGCGGGCAGGCAGTGCAGGAAGATGGCATCCGCGTCCGCCAACGCCATCATGTCGGCGGTCACCATGAAGCCCTCGAACGCACGTGCACGCGCCTGCGCCTCGGCCTCCTGGCCCATCGACGCCCACACGTCGGTGTAGACCACGTCGACACCGCCGACCCCCTCGGCGACATCAGTGGTCGCAACCACCCGTGCGCTCCCGACTGCGCGCTGGTTCGCCGCGGCCAGGACCTCGGCATCGGGGGCGTACCCCTCGGGATGCACGATGCGCACGTCCATCCCGGCCAGCGCACCACCCAGCGTCAGGGAATGGGCGACGTTGTTGCCGTCACCGACATAGGCCAGGCTGCGGCCCGCAAGGTCGCCAAACACCTCCTGGACTGTCTGGAGGTCGGCCAACGCCTGGCCGGGGTGCTCGTGGTCGGACAGCGAGTTGACGATCGGCACGTCGGCAACCTCGGCCATCGCGACCAGGTTGTCGTGGGCAAAGGTGCGGATGACGATGGCCTGGACGTAGCGAGCGAGCACCAGGGCGACATCAGTGACGGATTCCCGGCCGCCGAGGTTGATCTCGGTGTTCCACATCGGCAGGGCCTTGCCGCCCAACTCGTGGACCCCCACCTCGAACGAGGCACGCGTGCGCAGCGACGGCTTCTCGAACACCAGGGCGACCGAGCGGCCGTCGAGGACCTGTGGCGTCACCGGCGACTGTCCAGCGTCCAGGGCGGCCACGCGATCACGCTTCATGCGTGCGGCGGTGTCGAGGATCGCCGCCAGGTCGTCGGCGGTGGCGTCGGCGACGGAGAGGAAGTCCTGCATCGTGGATCCTTGGATCGTGGGGACGGTGTCACGGTGGGGGCGTCACGTCAGGCGGCGGCGACCTCGTCCAGGGCCGTGGTCAGTGCGGTGATGGCCGTGGCGATCTCGGCGTTGCTGACGGTCAGCGGGGGTGCGAACCGGACGAGGTCGTCGCCCACGGCGTTGACGATCAGCCCGTTGTCCTCGGCGGCTCGTTCCACCTGCGGCGCGCATGGCTGGGTCAGCTCCAGGCCCAGCAGCAGGCCACGACCGCGCCATCCGCCCACCAGGTCGTGGCGTCGCGCCAACTCGTCGAAGGCCGAGGTCAGTCGTTGCGACCGCACCTTGGCGGCATCCAGCAACCGTTGCGAGCGGATGGTGTCGATGACGGCGACGGCGGCAGCGGCCGTCACCGGGTTGCCACCGAACGTGGTGGCGTGGTCACCCGGCCCGAAGACGTCGGCGGCGGGCCCATGGGCCACCACGGCCCCGATCGGGAGACCGTTGGCCAGCGCCTTGGCCAGGGTGATCACGTCCGGGACCACCTCGGTCGTCTGGAAGCCGAACCACTCCCCCAATCGCCCCATCCCGGTCTGCACCTCGTCGACGATCAGCAGGGCGTCACGGGCATCGCAGGCTGCGCGGGCCGCCGCCAGCACGCCAGGTTCGATGGGTCGGACCCCGCCTTCTCCCTGCACCACCTCGAGGAGCACCGCGCAGTGCTGGTCGGTCACGGCGGCCGTCACGGCATCCGGATCGTCGTGGGCGACGGTGTCCACGTAGCCCATCAGTGGTTCGAACGGGGCGTGCTTCTCGGTCTGACCGGTGGCTTCGAGCGTCGCCATGGTGCGGCCATGGAAGGAGCGATCGAGCGTCACGATGCGCACCTTGTCGGCCGCGATCGACTTGCCGTGGCGACGTGCCAACTTGATCGCCGCCTCGTTGGCGGTGGCGCCGCAGTTGGCGAAGAACACCTTGGCATCGTCCCACCCCGTGACCTCTGCGAGGCGGTCAGCCAGGTCCAGCATCGGTTCGGTGAGGAACAGGTTGGAGGTGTGCTGCAGCGTGGCCGCCTGGTCGCACACCGCCTTGGCGACCTCGGGGTGGGAATGCCCCAACGCGTTGACGGCCAGGCCACCGAGGAAGTCCAGGCGGGCCTCTCCGTCGGCATCGAACAGGACGGTTCCCTGCCCTCGCACGAACACGGGACGGCGGCGGGCATAGGTCCCCATCACCCGGGCGTCGTCGCGCTGGTGGGCCATGGCAGTCGGATCGTCAGGCGTGGAGGCGGTCATCTAGGACTGCTTTCGATGGCTCGGGATTCCGGAGGGTGGCGTCGCCACGCCGGCGGCGGCGCGGGTCGCATCGCGTGGTGCAATGTGTTCGGGGTCGTGGTCGGAGGCAAACGTCAGGCCGTCGTCGGAGCTTGCCCCGCGAGTCACCATCGTGCCGATGCCCTCGTCGGTGAACAGTTCGATCAGGGCGGCGTGGCGGACGCGACCGTCGAGCAGGTGCGCCTGGGGCACTCCGGCCTCGAGTGCCGTCAACACCGATCGGACCTTCGGCAACATGCCGGTGTGCAGGTCGCCCGACTCCAGCATCTCGCGCAGTCGGTCAGGCGTGACCTGCCCGATCAGGGAGCCGTGGTCGGGTTCGATGCCGCGGGCCGCATCACCGAAGTTCAGGTACAGCCCCGGCACATTCGTGAGGTAGATCAGTTTGGCCGCGCCCAGCGCGCCAGCGATCGCGCCCGCCGCGATGTCGGCATTGACGTTGTGGTCGACCCCGCGGTCGTCGCGGCCGGCCGTTGCGACAATGGGCAGGAAGCCGGCGTCGAGCAGGTCGGTGAGGATGGTCGTGTCCACCGACACGATCTCGCCGACACGACCCAGCGACGCGCCCGACGGGGAGGTCGCGGGGACCACGGTGAGCAAGCCCGCGTCGGTGCCGGCCACCCCCACGGCGGGCGCGCCGGCCGACTCGACCATCCCGACGAGTTCCGGGTTCACCTCGCCCAACAGGGCCATGCGCACCACGTCCATCATGGCGTCGTCGGTCACGCGCAGGCCGTCGACGAACGTCGACTCCACGTCGAGTCGTTCGGCCAGTGCCGAGATCTGGGGACCACCGCCGTGCACGATGACGGGCCGCAGCCCCACGAAGTGCATGAGCGCCACGTCGGCAGCGAACGAGCGCTTGAGGTCCTCGTCCAGCATGGCGTTGCCGCCGTACTTCAGCACCACGGTCGACCCATGGAACTGGGTGATCCAGGGCAGGGCCTCGCGCAGGACGGCAGCCTTGGTCTGTGCCGCTGCCTCACGCGATGTCAACGCGCGGCCTGCGGGCGCGTTGGAGTTGCTCGCGGAGCTCGCAACTCCCGCATCTGGTGTGCCGCCCACGCCAGTCATGTCGTGTACTCACTGTCGAAGTGCGCCCTGCGGGCGCATTTGAGTTGTTCGCTGCGCTCACAACGTCCAGCGGATGCGGTGATGGCCACGCCAATCATGTCGTGTACTCACTGTTGAAGCGGACGTAGTCCTCGGAGAGGTCGCAGGTGAGGACGGTGGCCGTGCCGCGGCCGACGCCGAGGTCGACCTCGATGGCCACCTGGTCCGCCGCCATCGCGATCGCGGCCCGCGCACGATCGAATGACGTGGCGACGCCGAACCGTGCCACGGTGTGGCCGGCGCACACCACCTGGACCCGCGACGGCTCGAAGGCGATTCCGGCGTTGCCCATCGCCATCATGATGCGCCCCCAGTTGGGATCGGCACCGTGGATCGCGGCGCGCACCAGCGACGAGGTCGCGATTGCACGTGCGATCGCGACGGCATCCTCGTCGGAGCGTGCACCCGACGCGGTGATCGCAGCCACCCGACTCGCACCTTCCCCGTCGGCGATGACCGCGAGCGCGAGGTCGGCACACACGGCATGCACGGCCCGGGCGACGGCCTCGAGTGCAGGCGGCTGCGTTGCCGTGCCGGTGGCCACCAGCACGCACTGGTCACTGGTGGACTGGTCCCCGTCCACGGTGATGCGGTTGAAGGTCACGGCAACGGCCTTGCGCACCAGTTGCCGCACGAGCGCCGCCGGCATGGGGGCATCCGTCGCGACCACGACCAGCAGGGTGGCCATGTTCGGTGCGATCATGCCCACACCCTTGGCCATGCCTGCCACGGTGCAGACCCCGCTCGAATCCTGGACGCGGAACGCCGCCTGCTTGGCATGCGAGTCCGTCGTCATCATCGCGGCGGCGGCGCGTGGGCCACCGTCGCTCGACAGGTCCTCGACGACGGCCGGGATGCCACGTTCGACCTGCTCGATCGGCAGGGGCACGCCGATGACACCCGTGGACATGACCACGACGTCATCGGCATCGATGCCCAGCGTGGCCGCGGTGGCAGCCGCCATGCGGTCCGTGTCGTCGTACGCCTTGGGCGTCGCGACGTTGGCGTTGCCGGAGTTCACCAGGATCGCGCGCGCCGAACCGGTGGCCGCGATCCGGTCGGTGCGCAGGGCCGACGGTGCCTTGACCACGTTCTGGGTGGTCACGGCGCCGAAGGTGGCGGCGCGATCGGCGACGACGAGTGCGAGGTCGGGCGACCCAGATTCCTTCACACCGGTCACGACTCCCCCGGCACGCAGCCCCGCCACGGCGGTGATGCCGCCTTCGACGGGGGTGAGGCCCCCCCGGTCGGCAGGTCCCCAACGCTCCAGCGCAGTCATGGATACACCCCGATCGTTGACAGGCCCATGCCCTCGGGCATCCCGAGCATGAGGTTGGCGTTCTGGACGGCCTGGCCGGCCGCGCCCTTGACGAGGTTGTCGGTGACCGAGGTGATCGTCGCGCGGTTGGTGCGCTCGTCCACGGCCACGGCGATGTGGCATGCATTCGACCCGACCACCGCCTTGGTGACCGGTTGGCGTCCCGCAGCAAGCACCGTGACGAAGGGCTCGTCGCGGTACCGAGCGGCCATGGCATCGCGCAGCATCGTCTCGTCGATCCCGGACGCCAGGTGCGCCACCGACGTGGTGAGCAGGCCCCGCACCATGGGCATGAGGTGGGGGGTGAAGGAGATGGTGGGCGGGGCAACGGTTCCGAGCACGCCCAGCCACGTCTCGATTTCGCCGGTGTGGCGATGGCCGGCCACGGCGTAGGCGCCGACGGACCCGGTCACGTGGGACACGTGCATGGCGTCGGAGGACGCGCGACCAGCACCCGAGGTCCCCGACTTCCCGTCGATCACCAACGTGGACAAGTCCAGCAGGTCGGCCACCGGCAACAACGACAGCAGGGCCGTGGTCACGTAGCACCCCGGATTGGCGACGACGGTCGCGTCCGTGACCTGCGCACGCGCGAATTCGGTCAGGCCGTAGACGGCCGGCGTGTCGTCGGGATGGGCATGTGGCCGCCCATAGAAGTGTTCGTAGACGTCGGCAGGCAGGCGATGTGCGGCAGACAAGTCGACGACCCGGGTCCCTGCGTCAGCCAGTTGCGGGACCAGGTCCATGGCCGGGCCGTCGGGCGTGGCGACGAAGACCAGGTCGTGGGTCGCCAGTTCATCGACGTCGATCTGCGCCAGCGTGCCGTGGTCCACCAGGTTCGGGTACAGGTCCGCCACCGGACGACCCGCCTCGGAGTGGGCTGCGAGGGTGCCGATGTCGATGTCGTCGCGGTCGGCCAGAAGCCGCACCAACTCGGCGCCGGCGTAGCCGGAGGCGCCGACGATTGCGATGGTTGCCACGACGGGTGCCTGCCTGCATGGTGGTCATGGGAGGTGACACTGCACCACACTCGGGAACGTATTGCAAGTTCATGCAACTGATATGCGCGTGCGCTCGCCTCACCAGTCCTTCGGGACGTCGGGTGACTGCCGCAGGCGCTTCTTCTCGCCACGGCGACGCTTGTTCTCGACCCGACGCCGCTGCGAGGCTCGCGTGGGGCGAGTACGCCGACGACGCTTCTGCACCGTGATGGCGTCGGCCAGGATCGATGCCAGGCGTTCGCGGGCGTCCTCGCGATTGCGATGCTGGCTGCGCTGTTCGGACGAGCGCACGATCAGGACGCCGTCCTTGGTGATCCGGTTGCCCAGTCGCGCCTTGATGCGCTGCTTCTCCTGGCGACTGAAGGCGCCGGACGCATCCACGTACCAGCGCAACTCGACCTGCGAATCCGTGGTGTTGACGCCCTGGCCGCCGGGGCCCGACGACCGCGACGCCTGCATCTGGATCTCGTGGTCAGGGATCCGGTGTTGTTCGTCCACAAACAGCGAGCCCATGCACGCCCTTCGGTCCTGGTGGGTTCGTCAGCGGCGCATCCGCCCGCCCGCGTCGGCGACTGCCGTCTCGACGCTCGCCAACACCGCCGCTTCGTCGTCGCTGGTCAGGCCACGCTCGGCGGCCTGCAGCCACAACCGCGCCGCGATCGAGCGATGGCCTGCCGGCAGGGGGTCACCACGGTAGACGTCGAAGACACGCAGATCAGCCAACAGGTCACCGACCGCCTGCCTGATGGCGGCCTCCAGGTCTGCCCATGCAAGGTCGTCGTCGGCCTCCACCGCGACGTCCACGATCATGGCCGGACGGGTCACCAGGCTGGGGCCGGCAAGGGCTGGCGCCCCCGCCATCAGGGCCTGCAGCCAGGGCTGCACGACCAACTCCCCCACCACCACGGGCTCCGGGAGGTCACGCGCGGCGGCCGCGGCTGGATGCAGTTGGCCCACCAGTCCGACCTCCGCCCCGTCCACCCGCAGCGACACCGTGCGGTACGGATGCAGCCGGTCGCGTTGGACCGGCACGCGCTCCAGGCGCACCGACGACCGGGTCGGACCGAGCCGGCGCACGACCTCGTCGAAGATCGCCAGCGCATCGCCGACACCCCACGTCGCCTCGTCCAGGCGTCCGGGGGCGAGCCGGCGGCCCTGCAGGGCCACACCGACCGCCTTTGGCTGGGTCGGCAGCAACGTCCCGTCGGGCAGCGTCCATCGCCAGGCCGGTGCATCCGGAGCCGTGACGGTGTCCAGCACCGTGTCCAGGGGTCCCCCGGCAGGACGGAAGATGCGGCCGAACTCGTAGACGGCCACGCCGGGCCGTGACTGCCCGACGTTGCGCCGCACGACCCCGAGCAGACCCTCGAACATGGTCGGACGCATGGCGGCAGCATCCTTGGCCAGGGGGTTTGCCAACATGACGCGGTCGTCGCCCTCCACCACGCCACCCGGGTGGTCGTCGCCCACGAACGGCCGCGTGACCACCTCGTCGAGGCCGAACGCACGCACGGCCGCGTGCACGTCGCGCTCTGCCTGCTGGTCAGCGCCCAGGCCACCCTGCTGGAGGATCGGGGGAAGTTCAGCGGGGATGTGGTCGTAGCCGTGCAGGCGCGCAACCTCCTCGGCGATGTCGGCCATGCGCTCGAGGTCGCTGCGCCACGATGGTGGCGTCACGGTGAGGATGTCCCCGTCGGCACTGGTCGCGACGTCCGTCGCCACGCCCGCACGGTCCAGCAGTGCGACCATGCGTGACGTCGGCACCTCCAGGCCCAGCAGCCCGTTGGTGCGGTCGACGGAAACCTCGAAGCTCGCACGCGTTGCCCGCGGCGCACCGTCCTCGACCAGGCCCACCACGGTGGCGCCGCCACCGATCTGGACCAGCAGTTCCCATGCGCGCGCAACCGCGCGGTGGGCGCCGGCCGGATCGACGCCACGCTCGAAGCGCAGCGATGCCTCCGAGGTCAACCGCAACGACCGGGCAGTGTGGCGCACCGTGCCCGGATCCCACACGGCGGCCTCCAACACCAACGTGGTCGTGTCCTCGGTGACCTCGGTCGACTCCCCACCCATCACGCCGGCCAGCCCCACGGCGCCGGCGTCGTCGGCGACGACGAGGTCCTGCGTGGTCAGCGTGCGGGTGACGTCGTCCAGCGTCGTCAGTTCCTCACCCTCGGTCGCCCACCGCACGCGCAGGTCGCCGTCGAGCCGGTCGGCGTCGTAGGCGTGCATGGGCTGGCCGAGTTCCAGCATCACGTAGTTGGTGATGTCGACCAGCGGCGAGATCGCACGCACGCCCGACTGGGCCAGTCGCTGGCGCAGCCACCACGGCGACGCCGGAGGCACGGTCACGTCGTGCAGGGTCAGCGCCACGAAGTGGGAACAGGCCTCGGGGGTGTCGATCGTGACCTCGACGGCCTCGATCCCGTCGGCCGGACCACCAGCGCCCGAGCCACCAGCACCCGACGGGCCGGGCACCTCGACGGGCGGCGGCGACGGCAGCGACACGTCGGCGTCCAGCACCGCACCGAGGTCGCGCGCGGCCCCGGCCACCGACAGGATGTCGCCGCGGATGCCCTTGACCTCGAGGTCCAGCACCGGCTCGCCCAGCGGCAGCAGGGCGTGGATGTCCACGCCCAGCGGCGTGTCGGCGTCGAGCACCATGATGCCGTCGTGGTCCTCGCCCACCTGCAGTTCGCGCGCCGAGCACAGCATCCCGTTGGACACCACCCCGCGCAGCGCCCGCGCCTCCAACTCCATCCCCGGGATGGCACCACCGACCGGGGCGTGCACGACGACGTCGCCGGTGTCGAAGTTGGACGCCCCGCAGACCAGTTCGACCTCGTCGTCGCCGTGTGTGATCCGGACCACCCGCAACTTGTCGGCGTCGGGGTGGGGTCCCCACGACAGCACGCGGGCGGTCGTCACATCACGCACGCCCGCACCGGGATTGATGATCCCGTCGACCTCGAGGCCATGGCGGCCCATGACCTCGGCCAGTTCGGACACCGGCATGTCGGGCAGGTCGACGATCGATGCCAGCCAGGACAGCGGCAGCTTCATGAGTGGGCCTTGCGTGGAACGGCGTTGGACGGGTGGGAACTACTGGGGGGACTCGGACGGGTGGAAGGTGGCGGTGGGGGGTCGGTTGGTCCCGCGGTGGCGCCGTGGCACCCACCCGACGGCCAGCCAGTCAGAACGCGGCCGAGAAGCGGGCGTCGCCCTCGAACAGGTCACGGATGTCGGTCAGGCCGTGGCGCAGGATGGCGACACGCTCGATGCCGATGCCAAAGGCGAAGCCCTGGTACCGATCGGCGTCGACGCCGCACCACGCAAGGACGTCGGGGTCGACCATGCCCGAGCCCAGGATCTCCAGCCACTTCGTCGTGCCGTCCGGGTTGGTGCCCCACGACACGTCGACCTCCGCCGACGGTTCCGTGAACTCGAACTTGGACGGGCGCAGGCGGATCTCGCGGTCGGGCCCGAACATCGCCCGGGCGAACGCGAGCAGGGTGCCACGCAGGTGGGCCATGGTGATGCCCTCGGCGACCACCAGCCCCTCGACCTGGCTGAACACCGGTGAGTGCGTCGCGTCGACGGTGTCGTTGCGGTACGTGCGCCCCGGCACGACGATCGCGATCGGCGGTTCCTGGGTGCGCATCACGCGTGCCTGCACCGGCGACGTGTGGGGGCGCAGCACGATCTCGGGCAGGCCGTAGACGTCGACGGGACCGTCGGCGAGGTAGATCGTGTCCATGTCCTGGCGGGCCGGGTGGTCCGGCGGGATGTTCATGGCATCGAACGAGTAGGCCGCGGACTCGACCTCGGGACCGTCGACCACGCGCATCCCGAGACCGGTGAACACGTCCACCAGGGCCTGTTCGGTCTGGGTGATGAGGTGGGGGCGGCCCGGTGGCACGGTGGCCGGCGGGATGGTGAGGTCGAGGCGCTCGGACTCGAGCCGCGCCGCCAGTTCGGCGGCGGCCACGGCCTCCCCCCGGTCCTCGAGGGCAGACTCGACCGCGGCCTTGTAGGCGTTGAGCGCCTTGCCCAGGTCCTTGCGCTCGGACGGCTCGATCGAGCCCATCATGGACTGGACGCGCCCGAGCTCGGACTTGCGGCCGGTGAAGGCCACGCGTGCCTCGTCGAGTTCGGTGGCGTCCTCGGCGTCGGCGATCGCCGCCAGCGCACGCTTGCGCAGGTCGTCGAGGGTGGCCACGGCCGTGGCGACGTCGGCTGGAGCTGACACTGCTGGCACCTTGCTTCGACCGGTTGCACGTGGACGGGCAGCGTAACCCGTCGGGCGATGGCGTCACGGCCACGCCGGCGACCAGGGACTCGGTGGCGGGCCGGGTGAGGGATGCCCCGTCTCGCCTTTCAGCGACAATCGATCGCGACGTTCAGGCAGACCCAGGGGTGGAGGTGGACTCGCCGACGTGCTCACGCGCCTCGAACATCGCCACGATCGACTCCAGCGACTGTTCCTTGGTCTCGGGCACGTGCTTCCACGTCCACCACAGCGCGATGACGGTCATCGCGGCCAGCAGGGCGAACGTGGCACTCGGTCCGATGCCGTCCATCAGGACCGGGAACACCAACGTCAGCCCGAACGCGGCCGCCCAGTTGGCGGCCGTGGCCACCGACATGCCCTTGCCACGCACGTTGGTCGGGAACACCTCCGAGATGAGGATCCACACCACCGGGCCCAGCGAGAACGCGAACGACGCGATGAACACCACCATCCACACGACCGACAGGATCCCGACGATGGTGCCGCTGTCCCCCGGCGACACATCGAAGGAATATGCGGTGGTCAGACCCAGCAGCCCGACCAGCATGCCAACCAGCCCGGCGATCAGCAGCGGCCGGCGCCCGAGGCGGTCGACGAATGCCACGGCGATGAAGGTGGCCAGGACGTTGACCACCCCGACCGACAGCAGCGAGGCCTTGGCCTGCCCGGACGCGGTCACGAAGCCGGCCTCGGCCAGGATCGCGTTCGAGTAGTAGATCAGCGCGTTGATCCCGGTCAGTTGCTGGAACAGCGCCAACCCGACCGCGACCTTGAGGGCACCACGTGCGCCGCCCACGAGCAGGTCGGACCACTCCGACTTCGGTTCCGCGGCCACGGCGGCCTCGAGTTCGTCGACGGCGGCGTCCACACCGTCGGGGCCGTGGGTCAGCGCCAGCGAGTCGCGGGCCTGGTCGCTGCGGCCCACGGCGACCAGCCAGCGGGGACTGCGCGGGACCGGCACGACCACGACCAGCAGCAGGATGCCGGGGATGGCCGCCAATCCGAGCATGAGCCGCCATGACTCGGACGCGGTCAGCAACAGGTCGAAGGTCTGGGCCAGCAGGATCCCGATCGTGATGGCCAGTTGGTAGCCCGACACGAACCGACCGCGGGTCTCGGCCGGGGCTGACTCCGCGACGTACATCGGTGCGGCCACCGAGGCGATCCCGACACCCAGACCGATGACGGCACGGCCGGCGATGATCAGGGCGACCGTCGGGGACACCGCCTGCACGATGGCACCCACCACGAACAGGATGCTCGCGTACAGCAGGGCGTTCTTGCGGCTGAAGCGATCGCAGATGCCGCCGCCGAGCAGCGCCCCGACCAAGGCACCCAGGGTGACGATGCTGGTGATCAGGCCCTCGATGGCACTGCCGTAGCCGAACTCCTCCTGCATGAAGGTCAGCGCACCGCCGATCACGCCCTGGTCGTAGCCGAACGCCAGCCCGGACGTGATGCTGACCACGCCGACCATGACCATCCACAGCCGCCAGTGCCCGAACAGCATCGGCGAGGGTCGAGGTGTGGACCTACCAGTGGCGGTGCTGGCGTCAGCCATTGGGGATCCTGTCGACGACCCGAAGACGAGACCACCTCTCGGTGATTCCTGCCCGGTTCGGAGGTTCCACCTGCGAATTGTCGCTGAAGGCGGGACGCAGGGGACCGGTCCCCAACGCTGCGCGGGGGATTCAGCCTGCCGGGGCCTTGCTGGAAGCACCGGTCACGGCATAGAGGGCCAGGGCGGTGGCCACGGCGAGGTTGAGGGACTCGGCGCGGCCACGGATGGGCACGAACCCGACGGCGTCGACGGCGGCCAGCACGTCGTCGGGCACACCATGGGCCTCCGAGCCCATCACCAACAGGTCCCCACCGGCGTGGCCGCGGCTGGCGAGGAGGTCGAGGTCACCGTCGGCGTCCAGCGCGATCGTGCGTCGTCCCGCTGTCCGGGCCGCTGTGATGGCGTCGCGGGCGTCGTCGACCTGCGCCACCGCGAGGTGGGTGACCGAACCCGCCGCTGCCCGGACGGCCTTGGGGTTGTACGGGTCGACGGAGCCGGCCGTGAGCACGACGCCGGTGGCCCCGGCGGCATCGGCGGTGCGGATGATGGCGCCGACGTTGCCGGGGTTGTTGGCGGCGACGAGCACCACGGCCACGCCGGCACCGGCCACCACGTCGTCGACGCTTGACCACCGCTGCCGGGCGACGGCGACCATGCCCTGGGGCGAACGGGCATCCGACAGGCGTTCCATGACGTGGGGCGGAACCACCGTGACCGTGACGGTGTCG
>DATFMD010000014.1:0-15104 GCA_035267125.1 Nitriliruptoraceae bacterium
CCCTCGGTGCCCCGTTGAACCGGGCAGGCGCTGCCATGCAGTGAGGACTCCTTGATGAGTGTCGATCGCATTCCGGGGTCGTTTCGCGATCCTGCCGGATTCGTCTACCGCCGCGACGGTCGTCTGCTGCGCCAGGTCAACCGGTCCCACGCCCAGGTGTGGGACGAGGTCGTGGCCTCGGGCCTGTTCGACGCGTTGTGGGACAAGGGTCTGTTGGTTCGTCATGAAGAGGTGGACCTCGACCTCGGCGACGAGCGCGCGCACGTCGTGATCGCACCGGAGTCGATCACGTCGTTGTCCCAGCCCCACGAGTGGGCGCCGGGCCAACTGCGCGCAGCCGCGTTGACGACGTTGGCAGTGCAGAAGGTCGCGCTCGACCACGGCATGATCCTGCGGGATGCCTCCGCCCACAACATCCAGTTCCACATGGGCCGACCGGTCTTCATCGACACGCTGTCGTTCGCACCGATCGAGCCGGACGCACCGTGGGTGGCATACGGACAGTTCTGCGAGCACTTCCTGGCTCCGCTGGCCCTCCAGGTGCTGGTTGATCCGCGCCTGCGGCGCCTGCTGGTGGGACGCATCGACGGTGTGGAACTCGACCTCGCGTCCGAAATCCTGCCGGGGCGCACCAAGCTGCGTCCGGGGTTGGCGCAGCACCTGCACATGCATGCCAAGGCGCAGGGCAAGGCCCAGGGCGGAGCTGGCGGCTCGTCCGGTGCCAGCCCCCGCACGGCCAAGTTCTCCCACGCTGCCCTGGTCGGCCTGGCCGACTCGCTGCGTCGCACCGTCGAGGGGCTCACCTTCGATCCCGGTCCGACCGTGTGGGGCAACTACTACGCCGAGATCGACCACTACGACGAATCGGCGATGGAGGCCAAGGTCGACATCGTCACGCGCCAGATCGCGGCGGTGGACCCGCACGTCGTGTGGGACCTGGGCGCCAACACCGGTCGCTTCTCGCGTCTGGCCGTGGCGGCGGGTGCATCGACGGTGGCCTGGGACATCGACGTCGGCGCGGTCGAACAGGCCTGGCAGGCCGTGGCTGGCGAGGATCCGCAGCCGTTGCTGCCACTCGTGCTCGACCTGGGCAACCCGTCCCCCGGACTGGGCTGGCGTCACCGCGAACGCGAGTCGTTGACCGACCGGGGACCGGTCGACCTCGCCATGGCACTGGCCCTGGTGCACCACCTCGCGATCGGCGGCAACGTGCCGTTGCCCGACGTCGTCGACATGCTGGCCGACGTCGCCGACCACGTCATCCTCGAATGGGTGCCCAAGCCCGACCCCAAGGTCCAGGTGTTGCTGTCGACGCGGGAGGACGTGTTCGACGACTACACCCGCGAGGTGCTCGTCGCCGCCATCGACCGACGCTTCGACACGCGTGAGGTCGTGCCGGTTCCCGGCACCCATCGCGAGTTGTTCCTCCTCGACCGCCGGTGACGTCCCCCGGCGACGGTGACGACGCCTCGGCCGGCCATCGCGACGAGGCTGGCCCGGCGCACGATGCAGGCACTGCGCACGATGCAGGCACTGCGCACGATGCAGGTATGGCGCACGACGAGCGTGACGGCGGCGCCGATCGCCCGGACACGCAGCAGACCGTCCGTGCCAGGATCCCCACCCTGCATCCGCCGTTGGTCGCGGCCTACTCGGTCCTGACCCTGTGGAGCGCGAACGTCTTCGAGGTGCCGATCGACGATGCGGTCGCGATCCTGTGGCAGGTCGTGGCCGCCTCGCTGGTGGCCTGGGCCGTGCTGGCCGGGGTGATGTGGGGGTTGCGCGAGTCGAACCCGATCGCTCGCGGCGGTCTGGTGGTGTCGGTGGCCGGTGGCCTGTTCCTGGTGGCTGGGCGTGTCATGCCGGGACTGGGCCCGCTGGCCGGTCTCGGGGCGGTCGCGATCGCCGCGATCGTGACGGGACTGATGGCCACGCGAACAACTGCCACCGCGATGCGATCGGTGACCATCATCGTCAACGTCTTCGCGGTCGTGGCGGTCGGGCTGGCGTTGTTCCAACTGCAGCCCGTCCTGACGCCGTCACGCGCGGAACCCGTCCAGATCGAGTTCGACGGCGCCGCGAGCGCGGCGCGCGACATCTGGTACATCATCCCGGATCGCTACCCCCGCGCCGACACGCTCGAGACCGAGTTCGACTTCGACAATGCCGAGTTCGAGCAGTTCCTTGCCGATCGTGACTTCACCATCCAGGACCGGGCTCGCGCGAACTATCCGAAGACCGCGCACTCGTTGGCCGCCACCTGGAACCTCGAGACCGTCCAGGACCTCGTGCCCGACCCGCCCGAGGACGGCTCGGACTGGCGGCCCCTCTACGACCTGCTCGACGATCACCTGTTGGGACGCCTGGTCACCGACGCCGGATTCGACTACGTCCACCTGGGGTCGTGGTGGACGCCCACCCAGGCGGCTGCCTCGGCCACCGAGGTGCGCAACGTCGACGACACGACCGAGTTCGAGTCGGTCTGGGTGCCCACGACGGGGCTGCGCTGGCTCACGGGCGACGACGAGGACGAGGAGTTCGACGGCCGCCGCCACGTCTACGACGTCACCTCGTTCCAACTCGACGAACTCGACCGGATGGTCAGTGAGCGACACGATCGGCCTCGGCTGGTGCTGGCACACGTGACCCTGCCGCACGAGCCGTACGTGTTCGACGTCGACGGGTCCTACGTCGATGCTGCAACCGAACAGTCACGCAGTCGTGACGAGAACACGGTGAACCAGACGCGCTACCTCAACACCAGGCTCGAGGCGCTGGTTGATCGCCTGGTCACCGGGGATCCCGATCGCGACCCGATCATCGTCATCCAGTCCGACGAGGGACCCCACCCCGACATCCAGTACGAGACCGTGGTGCAGTGGCTGGACGTGTCCACCGCCGAGCGCGCCGAGAAGCTGCGCACCTTCTCGGCCTGGTACCTGCCGGGGATCGACGAGGCCCCGCCTCCAGACACCACCGGGGTGAACACGTGGCGGATCATCCTCGATCACTACTTCGGGACCGAGTTCGGACCGGTCGACGACCGGGTGTGGGTGTTCCCCAACGAGGACGACCTGTACGAGTTCGTCGAGGTGACCGACGAGTTCGACTGAGCTCGAGCGGCGAGATGCAGCTTGCGCATCCGGTCGCCGGGCGCGCCATGGTGCCGGCGGCCGCCGTCGGGGGCGAATGCGGCCTCCCGTGGGGCATGCTCGTCTAGGGTCGACGGCGTGCCGACCTCGGAGCCTGGATGAGTACCCACTCAGCCCCCTCAGCCCTCGACCTCAACTACGGCGTCGACGACGTCCCGAAGCCATTCGGGCGTGCGCTGGGGCTGTCCCTGCAGCACGTGCTGACGATGTTCGGCGGGACGATCGCGGTCCCGCTGATCCTGTCTCCAGCGCTGGGGTTCGACGCCGGCCAGACCGCGATCCTGATTTCCTCTGCCTTCATCGCCTCGGGCATCGCGACCGCGATCCAGTTGACGATCGGGTCGCGGCTGCCGATCGTGCAGGGCGTGTCCTTCGCATTCCTGGGGGCGTTCTTTGCCATCATCGGCAACCACCAGGGCGCCGAGGCCATGCAGTACATCGCCGGCGGCATCATCCTGGGTGGGCTGGTCGAGGTGCTCGTGGGCTACACCGGCCTGATCGGCACGCTGCAACGCTTCATCACGCCGATCACGATCGGTCCCGTGATCGCGCTGATCGGCCTGAGCCTGGCCGGCGCCGCCGTCGGCAATGTCGTCACCCAGGTCGATCCCGACGGCAACGTCGTGGCCCAGGGCAACTGGTGGATGGCGCTGCTGGTCATCGTCCTGGTGTTCGTGTTCTCGCTGATCCTGGCGCAGCGCAATCGGTTCTTCGCGCTGTTCCCGATCCTGATGGCGGTGGTGGTGGCCTACCTCGTGGCGCTCGGGCTGTCGGTCACCGGCCTGATCGACGAGACCAACCGGGCCTTCGTGTCCTTCGCGGGTGCCGGCGACACGCCGTGGGTGCGCAACGTCGTGGGGGAGCAGGGGTTGCTCCTGCCGTGGGGGGCGCCCCGGTTCGACTTCGGGTTCTTCATCGTCATCCTGGCGGCGTACATGGCCTCCGCGATCGAGTCGGTCGGCGACTACAACGCGGTGTCGCGGATCGCGGGCCTCGGAACTCCCGACGACAGGACCGTGTCCCGAGGGATCGGGGCAGAGGGGGTGGGTTGCATCGGCACGGCGCTGGTCGGCGGCTTCGCGTCGACGTCGTACTCCGAGAACATCGGCCTGATCGGCCTGAGCAAGGTCGCCAGCCGCTACGTGGTGTTGCTGGGTGCAGCGCTGCTGGTCGGGCTCGGCTTCGTCACCAAGATCGGTGCCCTGATCGCGACGATTCCCGAACCCATCGTCGGCGGGATCTACATGGCCCTGTTCGGATTGATCGCCGGTGTCGGGTTGTCCAACCTCCAACGTGCGGACATGGACAGCCAGCGAAACCTCCTGATCGCCGGCTTCATCCTCTTCATGGGCCTGGCCGTCCCCAACTACTTCTCGCAGATTCCCGGGGACTGGACGCTGTTCGGCATCGACTGGCTCGCGGACATCGTGAGCTCGGTCGGCTCTTCGGGCATCGCCGTGGCCGCCGTGTTGGGCCTGTTCCTCGACAACGTCATTCCCGGCACCGCTGAGGAGCGCGGGATCGTGGACCCCGAGCGGGTCGACACCGAGGGCACACTGCCACCGCACGCATAGTGCCTGCCACCGGCCGCCGTACGCGGGGCTGAACCGGGCCCATGGCGGTCTGATCCGGCAGCCTCGTAGGCTGGCCGCGACTGCAACGAGGTGTCGATGACCGAACTGGCCGTGGTTGCGCTTGGTGGCAACGCGATCTCGCCTGCCGGCGGCACCGGCACGGCCACCGAACAGACGCGCAACCTGCGCGCGTCGATGACGCAACTCGCCGATGCGATCGCGGGCGGTGTGAACCTGGTCATCACCCACGGCAACGGCCCCCAGGTCGGGGCCATCCTCCTCAAGAACGAACTGGCGCGCGACCACGTGCCGCCGGTGCCACTGGACTGGTGCGTGGCCAACACCCAGGCCACGATCGGCTTCGTCGCGGCGACCGCGTTGACCCGTCAACTCCAGATGAGGGGGATCAACCGCCCGGTCGTGCCCCTGATCTCGCGAGTCCGCGTCGACGCCCACGACCCGGCCTTCCGAGCGCCGTCCAAGCCGGTCGGGCCGTGGCTGACCGCTGCCGAGGCTGCCGAGCGCGAGGCACGAACCGGGCATCCCCATGCCGAGCAGGGTGCACGAGGCTGGCGTCGCGTGGTGGCATCGCCGCTGCCCAGGGAGTCCCTGGACCTCTCGGCCATCCGCCTGTTGATCGACGACGGGGCAATCGTCATCACCAACGGTGGCGGCGGGATCCCGATGGTGGCATCTCCCGATGACGGACTCGAAGGCGTGGAGGCCGTCATCGACAAGGACCTGGCGGCGGCGATGCTGGCCAGCGAGTTGGAGGCCGATTCGCTGGTGATCCTGACGGACGTGCCGGGGGTGGCCGTGGACTTCGGCAGCCCCGAGCAACGATGGTTGGAGGAGGTGTCGGTCACGCAGTTGCGCCGGCATGCGGCCGACGGCCAGTTCCGGGCCGGCTCGATGGGACCCAAGGTCGAGGCAGCAATCAGGTTCGTCGAGGCCACCGGCGGTCGCAGCGTCATCGCGTCGCTGGACGATGCTGCCGCCGCCGTGGCCGGTCGCGTTGGCACCCGGATCCTGCGTCCGGAGCTGCCCTCGGTCGGGTCTGCAGCGCCGGAGCCGGTCGACCGGGATGGGTGACCCCACCGTGGACGGGGATGCGATCGGCGTGGTGGCGGCGGACTGGCTGCACGGCAGGCTCCGGCGTGGCACCGGCCGGGTCGTGGGCGCCGGATCACGTGCTGCCTACATCGAGATGGACCCGGGCGGGGGCGGGACCGAGGACGTGACCCGGCGACCCTGGATGCTGGCCGTCGAGGACCATCGCGGGGTCGGACTGCCGTGTGGCCTGCGGTTGCCGGCCGCACATGCGACCGTGCTTGATCGGGTCCGGACCGGTCTGCCGGTGACGATGGTCGATGGGGTCGTCACCGTGGCGACGACGCCGCTGATCCGGCTGCAGGCACTGCGGTGGCATCGGTGCCGACCAGGCGTGACGGCGCCGGACATTCGTGTGCTGCGGCCCCGCCTGGACGACCTGCTGTCTGCGGGCACCCACCCCGGCAGACTCGGGCAGGCCGAATCCGTGTCGCGCGACGACGCTGGTCACACCTCGACGCCGTCTGGCAGCGAGCCGCCCGGGCGGGGATGGTGGCAGGCGAGGTGGCCGCTCCTGGACCCGGTGCTGGCCCGGGGTGTCCAGGAACTCGCGGCCCTCGTGGCAGGCAGCGACACCGTCGACCCAACGGCTGTCGTGGATCGGCTGCTGGGGCATGGACCGGGCTCGACGCCTGCCGGCGACGACCTCCTGGCTGGGTTCGTCGCCACCTGCCGCGTGCTCGGTGTGCCCGCCCACCACGACCTGGACGCGGTGGCCACGGCCATGCTGGCACAGGCCCATGCCCGCACGACATTGCTGTCGGCCACCCTGCTGGCATGCGCGGCCGACGGCGCCATGGCCGTGCCGGCGGCGGGATTCCTCCAGGTCCTGCTGGCGCCGTCGTCCAGCGGCGACCGCGTCGACGCTGCTTTCGACCACCTGGCCCGGATCGGTCACACCTCCGGTCGCGACCTCGCGCTGGGCATCGTCGGGGCGGTGCGGGCCCACGCAACTGCCAGTGCGTCCCGGTCCCCGAGTGCGGCCCCGCAGGAATCGGGCATCATGGGCGGTGGCACCACCACGTCGACCGGGAGCACATGACCATGGCCAGCCACCTCGCCACCCGCCACGGTGTCTATGCCGACTCGGTCAGCCTCATGCAGGTGTCCCAGCAGGTCCGAGACGTGGATGGCGTCGAGGCGGTGCTGGTGGCCATGGGCACGCCGCTGAACCTCGACCTGCTGCCCGGCATGGGTTTCGACACCGACGGGCTCGATGCCGGGCCCAACGACCTGGTGGTGGCAGTGCGCAGCCGCGACGACGACGCGATGTCGACGGCACTCGCGACCGTCGACGCCGCCCTGGCAGCAACCAGAGGCAGCGGGGATGCGGCCGGGTTCGGCGCAGCCCCGCCCGCGCGCACGACTGCGGACGCGATCGGACCCGACACCACGCTGGTGTTGGTGTCCACGCCGGGTGAGCATGCCGTCACCGAGGCCCGTGACGCCATCGCCGCCGGTGTCGACGTCATGCTCTTCTCCGACAACGTGACGGTCGCCGACGAGGTTGCGCTCAAACAGGACGCCGACGACGCGGAGGTCCTGGTCATGGGACCCGACGCTGGCACGGCGATCGTCGGTGGCGTGGGCCTCGGGTTCGCGAACGTGGTCACGCCGGGACCCGTCGGCATCGTCGCGGCATCCGGGACGGGGGCGCAGCAGCTGACCTGCCTCCTGGACGACGCCGGGGTCGGTGTCAGCCACGTGCTGGGCGTCGGGGGTCGTGACCTGTCGGCACAGGTGGGCGGCAGGTCGACGATGCGGGCGCTGGCACTGCTGGACGCCGATCCGGCCACCGAGTTGATCGTGGTGTTGTCCAAGCCGCCCGACCCGGCCGTGGCCGCTCGCGTGACCGAGGCCGCAGAGGCCGCGTCCACGCCGGTGGAGATGGCCCTGCTGGGTCCCGGCCAGGACGACCTCACACAGATCACGGGCAGGGTCCTGGCCGCGCTCGGCAACGACGTCCCTGTGCCAACGGCATGGCCGGCCGATTCCCAGCCGGATGCCCGCCCAGGACGCCTGGTCGGCCTGTTCGCCGGCGGCACGCTGGCCACCGAGGCGGTGCTGCTGGCCAGCGAGGCGCTGGACGGCCCGATCCATGCCAACGTGGCGACCGCCGTGGCCACCGACCTGGACGGTGCCGCCACCGCCGATGGGCACGTCGTCATCGACCTGGGCGCCGACGAGTGGACGCGTGGTCGACCCCACCCGATGATCGACCAGGGTGTGCGACTGGAACGCATCGAGGCCGAGGCCACCGACGCCGCCGTGCTGCTCCTGGACGTGGTCCTGGGCCACGCCGCCCACCCGGACCCCGCCAGCGAACTGGTCCCGGCGCTGCGTGCCGCCCACGCGGCGAACCCCGACCTGGCGATCGTGGTGTCGTTGTGTGGCAGTTCCGGAGACCCCCAGGATCGCACGGCCCAGGCAGCTGCCCTGCATCGTGCGGGTGCGTCCGTGCACCTGTCCAACGCAGACGCCGTACGCACCGCCGTCGCCCTGATCGAAGGCTGACCGATGACCACCCGACTGCTGACCGACGCACCGAACGTGGTGACGGTCGGTGCAGAACTGTTCGAGCAGGCACTTGCTGCCCAGGGGGTCGACGTCACGCCAGTCGACTGGCGACCACCGACGATGGACGCGGCGGTGCTGGCCACGCTGGCATCCAGCGGCATGGCCAACGCCAACCAGCTGGCCTTCGACCGCCTGGTCGCCGCAGAGCCGATGTGGGTCGGCATCGACACGGCCCGCGACGTCGTCGGCATCGAGACCGGCCAGTTCCTGCACGCCGGTCCGCCCCTGACCTGGGAGCGTGCATCAGGGCCGATGCGGGGCGCGTTGATCGGTGCAATGCTCTACGAGGGCATGGCCGCCACGCCCGATGAGGCCATCGCGATCGCGGAACGCGGTGACATCGAACTGGCGCCTTGTCATTCTGCCCGGGCAGTGGGACCGATGGCCGGGGTCGTGTCGCCCTCGATGCCGATGGTCCGTGTCCACAACGACGCCTTCGGCAACGACGCCTGGTGCACGCTCAACGAGGGCCTGGGAAAGGTGTTGCGTTACGGCGCCTACGCCGACGAGGTGATCGAGCGGTTGACCTGGATGCAGGACGTCCTGGGCCCGGCGCTCGCGGACGCCATCGACCACAACGGGCCACTGGACCTGCGATCGCTGATCGCCAACGCGCTGCAGATGGGCGACGAACTCCACAACCGCAATCGGGCGGCGACGTCGCTGTTCGTGCGCGAGTTCATGCCGGCATTGCTGTCGACCGGGCGCCCGACCGACCAGTTGGCCGAGATCGCCGCGTTCATCAATGGCAACGACCACTTCTTCCTCAACCTCGTCATGCCGGCCGCCAAGGCTGCCGCCGACCCGTGCCGTGACATCGAGGGGTCGTCGATGGTGGTGGCGATGGCACGCAACGGCACCGACTTCGGCATCCAGTTGTCGGGCACCGGCGACGCCTGGTTCACGGCCCCTGCCGAGGTGCCCGACGGGCTGTTCCTGGGTGACTACTCGGCCGAGGACGCCAACCCCGACATCGGTGATTCCACCATCACCGAGACGGCCGGCGTGGGCGGCTTCGCGATGGCGGCGGCCCCGGCGATCGTGCGGTTCATCGGTGGTGAGGTGGCCGACGCGCTGGCTGCGACGCAGTCGATGTACGGGATCACGATCGGCGAACACCCCGCCTTCCAGATCCCGATCCTCGAGTTCCGCGGCACCCCCACGGGCATCGACGCCGTCCGGATCGTGCGCACCGGGGTCGTGCCCTTCGTCAACACCGGCATCGCCGGCAAGGTGGCGGGCACGGGACAGGTCGGGGCCGGACTGGTGTCACCACCGATGGAGGTGTTCGTCGACGGCGTCACGGCGCTGGCCGATCGCCTCGAGGACCCGACGGACTGAGTGTGGCGGCCCGCCCGGGTGACTGACCCGGGACGACCGCAAACGTCCACCTCCAGGGCCCAGACAGGACGAGGAGGCCACCATGGTCAAGAGCAGTGCAGCCACGGTCGACGACTACCTCGACGAGGTGCCCGAGGCCCGCCGGGATGCCCTCGAACGCCTCCGGCAACAGTGCATCGAGGCGCTGGGGGACTACGAGGAGACCATGCAGTACGGGATGCCCAGCTATCGACGACCTGGCGGTGAGGTGGAGGTGGCGTTTGCCAGCCAGGCCCGGCACATCTCGCTCTACATCATGCGCCAGGAGGTGCTGGACCAGTTCCGCGACGACCTCGCCACGGCCAACCTCGGCAAGGGGTGTGTCCGCTACTCGTCGCCCTCGCGGATCGACCATGCCGTCGTGGACCGGATGCTGGTCGCGTCCGCCGCAGCCGACGGTGAGATCTGTTGACATTGGCAGCCACGAGCGACCAGCGGAGCCTCGGGCCTGATCGAGGCCGCGTGCCGGGGCCGAGGCCGAAGTTCCTGGCTCCGCGTGGTCGCCGGACGGGTGCATTCCGCCATCAGACCTCCTGCGTCGTGTCGGCCGGGGTGGGGACGCCGCGTGGTCGTCCGGACAGGGGCGGTGGGCGTGGTCGTCCATATCGTGGTGGGGAAGCAATGTCCGCGACCCAAGGATCCAGCATGAGTACGAGCATCGCCCGAGTCGTCGAGATCTCGGCCAACTCCTCCGAGAGCTTCGAGGATGCCGTCAACGCAGGCATGGAACGCGCCCGCGCCACCCTGCGCAACGTGAGCGCCGGCTGGGTCAAGGACCAACGCGTTCGCGTCACCGGTGACGCCTTGACCTACCAGGTCAACCTCGAGGTGACCTTCGTCCTGGATGGAGACGAGCCGATCAGCTGACTCCACCAGGCGAAGCGCACTCCACCCGTGCGCGCGAGGCCGTGGGATGCTTCCACGGCCTCGCGTCATGTCGCCACTGTGGACACCACCATGGGCAGGCGTGGAGGGCGCTGTCTGCACCACCCAGCGTCCAAGACGTGGCAGCGTGCGCACCTGCGACGAAATCCCGTTCCTCACGCGCACACCGTGTCGGGGTGCCGGTCGTTGGTCATCAGTGTGCGCACGTGCGACGAAATCCCGTTCCTCACGCGCACGCTGGGTGTGGTGCCGGCCGTGCGGTCTTCAGTGTGCGCACACTCGACGAAATCCCGTTCCCCATGCGCACACCGTGGTGTGGTGCCGGCTGTTGGTCGTCAGTGTGCGCACAGACGACGAGATCCCGTCTCCCATGCGCACACTGGACGGACGCGTTGAGCCGAATGGGCGGTTCAGGCGGGACTTGGCGACGCCGATGGCGTGGGTTGGCGCGCCAAGAGGTGGTCGACGACGTGGCGGGCGTCCTGACCCACTCCGAGCAGGAGCATCGAGGCGAACGAGTACTGGAAGGCCAGGCCGACGAAGTACAGGCCGGGCGCATCGGCCACGACTCCCCGGTGTTCGCGTGGCCAGCCGTCGTCGGTGAACACGGGGAGGTCGATCCAGCCGAAGTCCTGGCGGTAGCCGGTGCACCACACCACGTTGGCAGCATCGATGGTGCTGTCGTCGTCGAGGACCAGGAGTCGACCTGCATGGATCCCGTCGACCCGCTGGGTCACCCAGTCCACGCCGGCATCCCGAAGGTCCCCACGCCGGACCCGCAGCAGGATCCCACCGTGGTTGCGAACCCGTTCACGCGCCTTGCGACCCATCGGCGTTCGTAGAGTCATGACCTTGGTGAACACGAACCGTTCCAGCCGCGTGAGCAACGGCCCCAGGCGCCCCTCGATGTCGACGGGCACCTGGCCGGGGTCGCGTCCGACCAGTGTCGTGGCGTGGCCGGCCCGGGCCACCTCCAGGGCGATGTCGGCTCCCGAGTGGGCGGCTCCCACCACCACGACGGGCCCGGGTTGCAGGTCGGTCGGGTTGCCGTACTGGCTCGAGTGCAGCTGCGTGATGGTCGGGTCGAGGTTCGAGGCGAAGTCGGGGACGTGTGGCCGGCCGAACGTGCCGGTGGCCACCACGACGTTGGCTGCCCGGATCTGTCCGGTCTCGGTCTGGACGACGTAGCCGTCCCGGTCGGGTGCAACCTCGTGGACTCGGACCCCGTTGCGGACGGGCAGGGCGAAGTGGCGTGCGTAGTCCTCGAGGTAGTCGGCCACCTCGTCGCGCGTCGGGAAGTGGTGGCTCGGGGCCGGAAAGTCCATGCCGGGCAGTCCGTCGAGGCACGCCGGGCTGTACAGCCGCAGTGAGTCGTAGTGACGTCGCCAGTTGTCGCCGACTCGGCCAAGGGCGTCGAGGATCACGACGTTGCGACCCCGCTCGACCAGCAACTTGCCGGTGGCGAGCCCGGCCTGACCAGCGCCGATGACGAGGGTGTCGATGTGCTCGGCGGTGTCGAGGGTCATGCCAGACTCCCGTCGGTGGCTGCCGTCGCGCTGACCGCGCCGTCGGCGACGGCCGCTCTCAGAGCCGCGACGAATTGTGCCGGGCATTCTGCGGCCGGGTCGTCCCGGGCATCGTCGATGACGTGCAGCGGCCAGCCGAGCTTTCGACTCGCCCGCTGGGCGACGGCCAGGTCCACCTGGAGGTCGTGGCGACCGTGGATCAGGCTGGTCGGCGTCGTGATGTGGGCGAGGTCGCTCGCGGCAATCGGCGGCATGCCGAGTCGGGGGAGCATGCGGCGCAGCGCCGCCTGTTGGATCGGCTCCAGAGAGGACTCGAGTGCGCAGTCGCGTACGTCGTCCCAGTGGTCGCCGAAGTTTCGCCCGACCCGGTCGAAGTCGACGAAGCACTCCGCGAACAAGCGGTCCCGGGTCTGGGCGGTTGGCGCGACCATGAAGCGTGCCATCGGCAGCATGAACCGCAGCGATGGTCGGAACCAACCCAGGCCCATGGAGTCGACCAGGACGAGGTGGGCCAGGTCGTCACCGTTGTCGATCGCGTGGCGTGCCGCCATGGCGCCGCCAAGCAGGTGACCGGCGACGATTGGCGGTTCGGGACACGTGGCGGTGAGGACCTCCTCCAGCCACGTCATGACGTCTCGATGGTCGAGGTCCTCGTCCCAGCCGGACGCGCCATGTCCCGGCAGGTCGACCGCGACCACACGGTTCGTCGTGACCAGTTCCCGGATGACCGGCATCCACACGGCCCAGAACTCGCCCTGTCCGTGGAGCAGGAGGATGGGTGGCCCGTCACCGCCCTCGAGAATGGCCGTGTCCACCCCGGCCAGTCGGGCGTGGCGTTCGGCCAGGCCCGACGCCGCCACCAGCCGGGCCCGCGGCCTGCTCGACGCTCGTTCGGCAACCGGCGGTCTCGCGCTCGCGGCCGGCCCGTCTCGTCCTTGGGGGTGTACTGCGTGGCTGCTCACCGTGTCCTCCCGAGTCGTGTGATCCGGGAGTCATGGTCGTGGGGCGTCGGCAGGGTGGCATCGGGCAGGCAGCCCATCTTCGACTCGGCCCGACATGGGCAATTCTGTGCACGTGGGATCAGTTGCACGACTGCGGTGACTCGGTCGGGACGGCCTGGCCACGGGGGTCACACCAGGTCGTGCTCGTAGGCCCAGGCTGTGGCGGCCGCACGCGACGACACATCCAACTTCACGAACATGTTGCTGAGGTGTCGGGCCACGGTCTTCTCGCTGATGACGAGGTCATCGGCCACCGCGCGATTCGTGGCGCCGGTGGCCACGAGCCGCAACACCTCGACTTCCCGAGGCGTCAGGCCAGCCGGGACAGGAGCGTCGGCGACGCCGGCCATGTCGAGGACCGCTTCCAGTGCTGGGGTGGCGCCGAGCTCCTCGAACACGCTTCGAGCGGCTTCGAGTTCCATCTGCGCCGTGTCGTGGTCCCCGAGTGCACGCAGCGCGACGGCCATCTGGACGCGGACACTGGCGGCTTCGTACGGCGCGTCGAGTCGCCGCCACCTGCGCCATGCCGCGCCGAGTTCGACGCGCGCCTCTTCGGGCTGTTCGAGCGCGAGGCACACCAGTCCGCGAGACGTGGCTGCCTGCGCCTGCAGCCACACCGAGTCGAAGTCCGCGGCGATCGCAGCGAGCTCGCTCGCGGCAGTGTCCGCCTCGGCCACCTCGCCTGCCGCGAGCATGATCTCGACATGGGCGGCGAGCACGGCCGAGCGACGGACGCGGTCGTGTTCCGCGTCGACCACCACCTGTCGGATGGCCCGGGCGGCATCCTCCACCCGCCCCTGCGCCAACCGCAGCAGCGCCAGGCCGGGGTGCAACGGATGCCCCGATTCGCTGGCGCGCAGATAGGCGTCCTCGGCCGTGTCGTGCTCGCCAATCAGCCGCAGCAACTCGGCCTGCTGGTAGTGGGCCATCCCCATCGCCGGGTCGCCCGGCACCGTGGCGAAGTGGGTGCAGGCCTCGTCGATCTCTTCGCGCGCCGTTGTCCAGTCGCCGTGCAACTGCATGATCTGGGAGCGATGGACCAGGCACTGACCGCGGTAGGGCTTGAGGTCTTGCTGGCGTGTGCACCAGCGGCTGAGCGCGGCGGTCCACTCCTGGGCGCGTCGCAGGTCGAAGACCGCTCTGCATGCGATGATGACGGCGCAGTACACGATGCCCACGAGGATCGGCAGCGCGGGGCCGGTCGTCGCCGCGACGAGCGCCTCGTCCAGCAGGCCCAGACCGGTCTCGATGTCGCCCAGCATGACCAGCGACTGGCCTCGACCGAGCAGTCCGAGCACCTGCAGGTCGACGTTGCCCGTCGCTTCCCCGGACGCTGCAACCGCGCGAAACATCGCCAGCGCCTCTTCGGGGTTGCCGGAGTTGAGGCTGTGCACGGCCCGGGGCACCATCACCAGCGCGCGTGATGGCGAATCGGGAGCAAGATCGTCGATCTGTCGTGTGGCTCGTGCCATCCACCCACCGCCCTGCGCCGACTCACCACGCTGGAAGTGGAGGATCGCCAGCCACACGGCGGCCCGTACGGCACCGGAGGCGTCGTCGTTCAGCAGGCCGTGGTGCAGCCGTTCCAGGGCGGCGACGGCCTCCGCCTCGTGGCCCGTGAGCCAGGCGGCGACAGCAAGTCGTTCCAGGTCAGCTGCGGCCAGGGGTGCGTCACCGTCGAGGCGATGAAGGGCGGTGAAGGCGTCTCCCCATGCACGGTCGTGGTAGGCAGATCGAGCCAGCGCCAGGGCAGGTGTCGACGGCATGCTGCCCACCTCCCCGTGGGTCGTCCGCTCGCGCGTCCAGTGTAGGAAGCTGCTGCCCACGATCCCCAACGTGGGGGATTGGCGAGGTCCAGGCTGCCGCGTAGGGTTGCCCCACGGACTCGACGACGGGGGG
>DATFMD010000015.1:0-6672 GCA_035267125.1 Nitriliruptoraceae bacterium
AGCAGGATGTTCTCGACGTCCTCGCCCACGTAGCCGGCCTCGGTCAGCGCAGTGGCGTCGGCGATGGCGAACGGGACGTTGAGCATCCGGGCCAGCGTCTGGGCCAGCAACGTCTTGCCCGAACCGGTCGGGCCAAGCAGCAGGATGTTGGACTTGTCGAGTTCGACCTCGGTGTCGTCGGTGTCCAACTGGATGCGCTTGTAGTGGTTGTAGACCGCAACTGCCAGCGTCTTCTTGGCCGATTCCTGGCCGATGACGTAGTCGTTGAGGAAGCCGTAGATCTCACGCGGCCGCGGGAGTTCGTCGAGGCCGAGGTCGACCGGCTCGGCGAGTTCCTCCTCGATGATCTCGTTGCACAGTTCGATGCACTCGTCGCAGATGTAGACGCCGGGTCCGGCGATCAGCTTCTTGACCTGCTTCTGCGACTTGCCACAGAACGAGCACTTGAGCAATTCGCCCGACTCGCTGAACTTGGCCATGAGGTCCTCTGACGCCGACTCCCGAACACGCAGCGTACTGACCGGTGACCCCGCCGGGCGAGCATCACCAACGCCGACTGGGGAAACCCGCGGCGTCGGGTCCGACCGCTCAGCGGGTGGCGCGGTCCTTCATCGACTTGCGCGGCTCCAGGACCCGATCTGCGAGGCCGTAGTCGACGGCCTCCTGGGCCGTCAGGATGAAGTCGCGATCCGTGTCGGCGTCGATCTTCTCGACGGTCTGGCCGGTCTTGTCGGCCAGCAGCTGGTTGAGCTGGTCACGCATGCGCAGGATCTCGCGGGCCTGGATCTCGATGTCGCCGGCCTGGCCCTCGGCCCCGCCCGAAGGCTGGTGCAGCAGCACGCGTGAACGCGGCAGCACGAAGCGCTTGCCCGGCGCTCCCCCGGCCAGCAGCACCGCTGCCGCCGAAGCCGCCTGGCCCAGGCAGATCGTGGCGATGTCGGGGCCGATGTACTCCATGGTGTCGAAAATGGCGAACAACGCCGTGATCGAGCCACCCGGGGAGTTGATGTAGATGTTGATGTCCTTGTCGGGGTCCTCCGACTCGAGGTGCAACAACTGCGCCATGATGACGTTGGCGATCTCGTCGTTGACGGGCGTGCCCAGGAAGATGATGCGTTCCTGCAACAGCCGCGAGTAGATGTCGAAGGCCCGTTCCCCGCGGTTGGTCTGTTCGATGACCGTGGGGATCACGTAGTTGGTGGGCGACGGCAGTGCGATGCCTTCTGGTGATGAGGCCACGACGTCAATCCTTTTCGACATTGGAGTGCGGGATGCGAACGTAGCGAGCAGCCGTGCCCGGGCGGCGACCACACCTGCCGATGTGAGCGGGGGCGACGCACCGAACCTGCAGGTGGCCGCCGGGACCGCTCACTCCTCCTCGGAGCCGTCGGCGTCGTCGGCGTCCGCGTCGACGGCGTCGTGTCCGGCCTCGTCCTCGGCCCCACCATCGTCCATCGTGGCGACGGCGGCAGCTGCCGCATCCGCCTCGGTCACGGCGCCCGGCGCGGGGGCGTCGGGGTCGGGGATGATGCCCAGGCGGACGAGGGTCTCGTCGTCGGGCGCACCCTCCAGGACGGCCGCGTCGACGATGGCGTCCAGCGCCTTGCGGCGCGCGACGTCGCCGATCAGGGCCGGCAACGATCCCTGGTCCTGGATCATCTGGGCCACTTCCTGGGGCTGCATCCCCATCTGCATCGCGTGGCGGAAGATCTCCTGGTTGACGTCGTCGGGGTCGATGTCGACCTCGAGCTTCTCGGCCAGCGTGTCGAGCACCAGACGCGCCTTGACCGACGCACGAGCCTGCGTCGTGACCTCCTCCTCCCAGGCCTCCTCCTCGATCTCCTGGGCAGCCAGCATGTCCTCGAAGGTCATGCCGTACTGCTCGGCCTGGTGGCTGACCTGGTGGCGCTGGTCGTCGACCTCGGAGGTGATCATGGCCGGAGGCAACTCGACGTCGATCGGTGTCAGGAAGGCCTGCAACAAGTCGCCACGTGCCTGGTGGCGGGCCTCGGACACCTTCTGGCGTTCGAGGTTGCGGCGGATGTCGGCCCGATACTCGTCGAGGGTGTCGAACTCGCTGGCGGTGGCGGCGAAGTCGTCGTCCAGTGCGGGCAGCGACTTGGCCCGCACGTCGTGGACGGTGACCTGGAAGTCTGCCTCCTCACCACCGTGCTCGGGGTACTCGTCGGGCAGGTTGTCGGTGTAGGTGAACTCGGCACCGGCCTCGACGCCGTCCAGCTCGTCATCGAGCTTGGCGGTCACGCCCTGGGACCCGACCTCGTAGAGGGCGTCCTCCACGTGTGCGGTCTCGATCTCCTCGCCGTCCACGAACACCGCCAGGTCCATCGTGACGTAGTCGCCCGTGCCAGCCGCACGCTCGACCTCGTCGACCTCGGCGAAGCGTTCGCGCTGCTCGTCGAGCTTGGCGTCGACCTCGTCGTCGGACACGCCCCACTCGGGGTGGCTCAACTGCAGCCCGGTGTGGTCGGGCAGGTCGATCTCGGGCCGCACCTCGACCTCGGCCACGAACGTCATCCCCTCCTTCTCGGTGAAGGTCTCGATGTCGAGTTCGGGCGACGCGACCGGGACGATCTCGGCCTCGTCGATGGCGGCGCGATACCAGTCGTCGAGGTTGTCCTCCAGCGCGTGCTGGGCGACGGCGCCGGCACCGAGCCGCTGTTCCAGCAGCTTGCGGGGGGCCTTGCCCTTGCGGAAGCCGGGCAGGTTGACCTGCTGGGCGAGGTGGCGCGCGGCCGTGTCGTGGGCCTTGCGGACGACGGCTGGGTCGACCTCGACGGTCAACTTGACGCGGACGGCATCGATGGTCTCGACGGTGGTCTTCATGGCAGGATCGCCTGGTTCGTGGTGGATGGAGGAGGTAGGTGGGTGGGCGACCGCCTCGACGGCGGCCGATCCGTGCTGTCGTGCGGTGTGGTCGGGGCGGCCGGATTCGAACCGGCGACCTCCTGCTCCCAAAGCAGGCACGCTAACCAAGCTGCGCCACGCCCCGATGTGGGCCCCACATGTCCTGCAGCCGCGTCCTGCAACCAGGACCCGGTGCCAGATCGTCGGGGTGGGGCACACACGCCGCGTGGACCCGACAGCGGGTCCACGCGAGACGTCCACCCAGCCTACCCGGCCCGAGTCAATCGTCGCGTGCCGCGGTGACCATCCGGGGCACCTGCACGGCCAGCAGCGGGACCAGTCCGAGGCCGAGCGCGATCCACCACCCGTTGGCGGGCAGACCAGTCAGGCCCAGCACGTCCGCCAGCCACGGCACGCCCAGGGCGGCGGCCTCCAGCACCGCCGTGATGGCCAGCGCGAGCCACAGCCACTTGTTGCGTGACGCACCCGCGAAGCCCGAACCACGGTCGGTGCGAGCGTTGAACACGGTGAGCACCTGGCCCAACGACATGGCCACGAAGGTCATGGTCTGTGCCCCCGCCGCGTCCAGTTCGAGCCAGCGTGTGCCGATCGCGAAGGCTGCGAGGCCGACGCCGGCCACCAACCCGGCCTGCGTCAGGATGCGCCGCAACACGGTCGCGCCGATCACCGGTGTGCCGGGTGGCCGCGGCGGATGGCGCATGACCTCGCTGCCGCTGGGCTCCAACGCCAGCGCGAACGACGGCAGCACGTCGATCACGAGGTTGTTCCACAGGATCATGAGCCCGGCCAGGGGCGGTGCGAATCCGCCGATCACCGACGCCGTGATCACGGCCACCTCCGCGATGTGCCACGAGAACAGGAACTGGCCGAACCGCCGGATGTTCTCGAAGATCCGCCGGCCCTCCTCGACCGCCACCTCGATCGTCTGGAAGTCGTCGTCCAACAACACCACGTCGGCGGCATCGCGGGCGACGTCGGTGCCCGAACCCATGGCCACGCCGACATCGGCCTGGCTGAGTGCGGGCGCGTCGTTGACCCCGTCGCCGGTGACGGCAACCACCTCGCCCGCGGCCTGTTGGGCCTCGATGATGCGCAACTTGTCCTCGGGACTGACCCGGGCGAACACGTTGGTGGTGGCGACCGCCTCGGCCAACTCCTCGTCGGACATCTCGGCCAGTTCGGCACCGGTGACCGCGGTGACGTCGGCCAGGCCGACCTCGTTGGCGATCGCCGCCGCCGTGTCCGGACGGTCACCCGTGACCATCACGACCCGGACGCCGGCCCGGTCGAGCGTGGCGATGGCGTCCACCACGGTGTCGCGGGCCGGGTCACGCATGCCGACCAGTCCCAGCACGTCGAGCGAGTCGAACAGGTCGTCGTCGGTGGCGTCGTCACCGGGGTCGTCCCGTCGGGCCACCGCGAGGACGCGCAGGCCGTCGGCAGCCATGTCGCGGGCGGTCTCGGCGAGGTCGGCGTGGCGGTCGTCGTCGACCAGGACCTCTGGCGCGCCCTTGACGTACACCGTGCCCGCCACCACGACCGCCATGCGCTTGTCGTCGGAGTTGAACGGCACCTCGCGGTCCCGCGAGTGACGCTCGCGCAGGTCGCGCCAGTCCACGCCATGGTCGCTGGCGGCATGCAGCAACGCCACCTCGGTGGAGTCCCCGACCGGATCGCCGTCCGGATCCACGTCGCCGTCGTTGCACAACGCCGCGGCCCGCCACACCTCGTCGCCGTCGACACCGTCGACCAGTTCCACGGCCACCACCGCCATCTCGTCACGCGTGAGCGTCCCGGTCTTGTCCGACGACACGATCGTGGTGGAACCGAGCGTCTCGACCGCCGGCAGCCGGCGGACCAGGGCGTTGCCGGCGGCCATCCGCCGCATGCCGACCGCGAGGGTCAGCGTCGCCACTGCCGGCAGTCCCTCCGGCACGACGGCGATGGCCAACGCCACTGCCACCTCGGTCACCTCCGCGAAGTCGTCGCCACGCAGCAGCCCGATGCCGACCAGGGCGATGGCACCCACGACGACGAGGACTGCCAGCCGTCGGCTCAGCCGGTCCAGGCCGGCCTGCAGCGGTGCCTTGGTGTCCTGGGCATCCTCGGCAAGGTCGGCGATGCGCCCCATCTCGGTGTCACGACCAGTTCCGGTCGTGACGCCGCGACCCCGTCCGGCCGCAACCGTGGTCCCGCGGTACAGCATGCTCGAGCGATCGCCCAGCGGGGCGTCCTCGTCGACCTCCTCCACGGACTTGTCGACGGGTTCGCTCTCGCCGGTCAGCCCCGACTCCTCGACGCGCAGGTCCTCGCCCTCGACGACGCGCACGTCGGCCGGGACCTGCTCACCGGCTTCGACGCCCACGACGTCGCCCGGCACGAGTTCCCCGGCATCCACCTCGTCACGGCGGTCGTCGCGCTCGACCTCCGCCTCGGTGTGCATCATGGCGCGCAGCGACTGCATCGACTTCGCGGCCCGGTACTCGGTGACGAACCCGACCACGGTGTTGATCACCAGGACCACCAGGATGGCGATCGCCTCGACGATGTCGCCCACCACGAAGCCGACGACGGCGGCCGCGAGCAGCAGCACGACCACGGCATTGGCGAGTTGGTCCCACAGCAGCCGCACCCAACTGGGTCCGTCGGACCCGCCCAGTTCGTTGCGCCCGTGGCGCTGCCGACGCTGTTCGACCTCGTCGCTGGCCAGTCCGGTGTCGACGTCCACGTCGAGGTGACCTGCCACCTCGTCGGCGGACCGAGCATGTGGTCGGTCGGGCAGGTCGGGTTCCCGGGGAGTGGGCGTGGGCGGTGGCGGAGGCATGCGGGTGAGACTAACGGCGATGCGTCCCGGGATGGTGGCGTCCGGGATGGTCGCATCGCAGGGCCGTGGCATGATGGCCCCGGCCACCCGCGCAGATGGAGATGCAATGCCCGACCATGACCCGGCGGCGGCAACCGTCGACGACCTGTTCGGACTGCCGGTCACGCAGTTCGTGGCTGCACGCAACGTGCTGGCCCGCCACCTGAAGTCCACGGGCAACACCCAGGAGGCTGCCAGCGTCAGCGCCCTGCGTCGCCCGACCCTGGCCGCATGGGCCGTCAACCACGTGGTTCGCGTCCACGAATCGGCCTATGACGACCTGGTCGCGGCTGGCGCCGCCGCACAACGGGCACAACGCCGCGCCCTGTCCGGCGTGAAGGACGCCGGGCTGCGAACGGCGGCCGCGGCACGCCGGGCACAGGTCGACGCCCTGACCGACCTCGCCGCCACCGCCCTGGCCGAGGCCGGTGCACGGCCGGAGTCCCACCTCGACGACATCGCCGCGACGTTCGAGGCGGCCTCCGCTGACCCGAACGTGGCCGACGAGGTCGGACGTGCCCGACTGTCGGCTCCCGTCCGACCCGACGGCGACTTCTCGATGGGAGGATTCCTGGCGGCGATGGCACCAGTGGCCAGCAGCGACGTCGACGCCACCGACGAGGACGATGGCGACGAGGACGACGCCGCGGCCGCCGCACGCCGCCAGGCCATGCGAGCGGTCGAGGCCGCGGCCTCCCGCGCCGATCGGTCCGCAGACGTGGCCCAGTCCGCCCACGCGACTGCCCGGGAGCTGGCCGCCCGCGCCACGGCCAGCGCTGCCGAGGCCGAGGTGGCCCGCCAGGCAGCCGCACGGGCACAGGCGCAGGCGGAGGCGGCCGAGGGCCAGGCAGCAGCCACGGCCGACCGCGCCGCGACCGCCGAGGCCGACGCGGCTGCAGCATCGGCCCGTGCACAGGCCGATG
>DATFMD010000016.1:0-6009 GCA_035267125.1 Nitriliruptoraceae bacterium
CTCGCACGTGCGCAGGCCGGGACACGCTGAGGGCGGCCGGCGTCGCCCGGGGCGCCGACCCACTCCCCCCTGCGACTCACGGCTCCTGGCGGGCCCGGCTGGGCGCCACGCGGGGTGCCTCGTCCGGCTGCTTGGGATAGACCGGCGGCCAGGGGGCGTCGGGAATCCCTGCGGCCAGGTCCGCGTGGAAGCGCTCGACCAGCACGGCGATCGACTGGGGGGCGTCGTCGATCCCCGCCCAGGGGTCACCGTCATCGACGACGCGCTGGGGCACGGTGTCCACGGTCAGGACCTCGGGGTCGACGGCGTCGAGTTCGTCCCAGCCGAACGGTGTCGACACCTGGGCACCGACCCTGGGCCGGACACACCACGCCCCGAAGACGTTCTTGTGCGGTGCATTCTGGTTGAAGTCGACGAAGATCCGTTCACCCCGCTCCTCCTTCCACCACTTGTCGGTGACCAGGTCGGGACGTCGAGACGCGACCTGGCGGGCAACCACGACGGCAGCACGTCGCACGTCGTAGGAATCCCACCCGGGCTCGACACGCGCGTAGACATGCAGGCCCTTGGAGCCGGTCGTCTTGGGCCAACTGGTGATGCCCTCGTCGGCAAGGAAGTCTCGCACCTCGGCGGCGGTCTCACGCACCATGTCGAAGGTCGTGCCCGGTGAGGGGTCGAGGTCGATGCGCAACTCGTCACAGTCCTGGGGCCGGGAGGCACGAATGGGCCACACGTGCAGTCCCAGGCAGCCCATGTTGACGGCCCACAGGACGTGCGCGATGTCGGCGATGACCAGGGCACGTGACTCGGTGCCGTTGACCGTGGACACCGTGGTGGTGGTCAGCCACGTCGGCGCCGAGTCCGGGATGCGCTTCTGGTAGAAGCTCTTGCCCCGCACGCCGTTGGGGTGCCGCTGCAGCAGTACCGGACGATCGCCGGTGGCGCGCATCAACGGCGCTGCAACGGCGAGGTAGAACCTGGCGAGGTCGAGCTTGGTGTGGCCACCGCGGGGAAACATGACCTTCTGCGGGCTGGTGATGGTCACCGAGCGCACACCGGCGTCCACCTCGACTGGGTCGCCGTGCTCGTCCTTCGTGGCCATGCGACGACGATAGCCGTGGGCGTGGAGCCCACAACCGCCCCCGGGGCGCGGGTCAGAACCGCCAGCGGGTCATGTCGGTGGGAAACGACGCCCAGGCGAGGGCGTCGGACGGGACGAACCGACACAGACCACCGGCCGCCTCACCCGACCAGGCATCCAGTGCGGGGGCGTAGCCCTGGGACCTGTACTTGGCATGGAAGGCGGCCACGAGTTGCACCGCCAACCACGTCGTCGGAGCGGTCGTCGGACCGCTGGAGCCGTTGACGATGACGACGTCGGTGCCGGACTCCAGGTGCAGGACCGTCGGGGCCGTGTCGGCACCGCCCGCGACGAGGTTGCGCACGTGCCTGGTCGTCGGCGCGCCGTCGTAGAAGAACTGGTTGTCGAGCCACACGCCCCACCGCGGCACGACATGGGGCGCACCGTCAGGGCGGGTCGTGGCAAGCCACACCGTGTCGGCCCGCGCCAACTTGCCTTCCGCGAGCGCCCAGTCCTGCAATCCCTCGTCGCCGTCCGGCACCCCGTAGCCATCCGGCACGACGGGCCGATCTCGACGATCGGGGGCCGAGTCCGGCCATCCCGACAACGGGTCGTGGGCCAGTCCGGCGTCCAGGGCCCGAGTCGCGTCGTCGTCGACACCGACCAGGGTGATGTCCAGGTCGCCGTCGGAGTGGACGCTGGCCCACGCACGCGCGGTCACGGCGATGACCCGGGCAGCCGCGTCGAGCGGATAGCCGAACACTCCCGCACTGATCACTGGCATGCCGACGCTGGTGGCACCGAGACCCTCGGCGGCGTCGAGCGCCGCCACGACGGCGGCTGCCAGGTCGTCGGGATCCTCGGGTCGATCCGACCATCGGGGCCCGACGACGTGCACGACGTGGCCCGCAGGCATGGCACCGGCAGTCGTGGTCGCGGCCTCGCCGACACCGATCGGGCCGTGGCTGGCAACCCACTCGTCGGAGGCGCGCTGGACGGCCGGACCTCCGGCGCGGGCCAGTGCCGCCGCAACTCCACCTCCATGCTGCAGGTGCTCGTTGGCCGCGTTGACGACGACATCGACGCGCATCGTGGTGAGATCGTCGGTCTGGGCGTGGACTGTCGTCATGCTGCACCCTTCGTCGTCATGTCCGATCGCCAGTCGTGGCGTGCTCGGACGGCCACACGGGGACTGCCGCCCCGGTGGCAGCACGGCGGCCGGAGTGGCAGGCCCGCGCTCAGGAGCGGACGGTGACCTCGACGCGTTCCACCATGGGCTCACCCATGGCAGTGTTGACTGCCAGTCTGAGGCGTGGTGCGAGGTAACGCAACTGCGTCGCCCACGACGGCGAGTTCGCCGCCACCACGAGCACACCTCCGACCAGCCGCACCGGGCTGCAATTGCGGGCCACATCGGCCCCCACCACGTCCTCCCAGTTGCTGAACACGTGGGCCGACCGCATGCGCTCGTTCCAGTGACGGGTTGCCATGACGGCGTCCAGGACCTCTCCGAGGGGCTGGGGAGTGCCGGTGACGCGCTTGACCTGGCTGCGATCCGCCACGACGAAGTCGTCCTCGGCGGGAGGCCCCGGCTGGTAGTTCTCGCGATCGAGCTTCGCCCGCCGCCTGGCAGCACGTGCGCGCTCGCGATCGAAGGTCGCTCGATCGAGATCAGACGTCCTGGCCTGCTTGGTCTCGGTCACCGGATCCCGGCGCCGCGGACGCTTCGGACGACGGTCCTCGGTCGTCATCGTGGCACCTGTGTTCGCGGGGATGCCCGTGACACGCCATCCCGGATCTCGATGTCGACGATGCGGCCAGTGATCGGGACATCACCTTCGACGGCTGCCGTCACCACCACCTGTTCGAAGTCCTGGCAGGCTTCCGCGAGCCGCTGGCGCCGCACCGAGTCCAACTCCGAGAACACGTCGTCGAGCACCACGACGGGTCGGTCCCCGACCTCCGCCACGACGTCGTGGGTGGCCACCTTCAACGCCAGTGCCAACGACCACGCCTCTCCCTGGGACGCATGCGTCCGCGCCGGCATGCCGCCGATGGCCATGTCGACGTCGTCACGGTGGGGTCCGACCAACGTCACGCCACGGGCGCGCTCCTCGTCCGCCCGACTGTTGACCGCCTCCCAGAGTTGTTCGGCCAGTGGCCCCGGATCCGGCACGCCGGCGCCCGGTTGACCGACCGTGGCGACCCCGGTCGATGCCTGATGGGTGAGCACGACGGCTTCCGGTCGATCGGCAACCCGGCGGTAGACCTCGTCGACGCGGGGCGCCAGGGTGTGCACCGCCGCCAGGCGGGCCGCCAGCACGGTCGCGCCCAGCGTCACCAACTGGCGGGTCCACGACTCCAGGGTTGCCTCGGCCGCCGCAGCCGCCGAGCCCGACATGCCGCGCAACTGCTTGAGCAACAGGTTGCGCTGGCGCAGGACGCGGTCGTAGTCGGACCGCGTGGCTCCGTAGGCCGGACGCCGCTGCGTCAACAGGTCGTCGAGGAAGCGACGACGACCATCCGGATCACCGCGCACGATCGCGACGTCCTCTGGCGAGAACATCACGACCTTGACCACGCCCATGGCGTCGGAGGCACGCCGGATGTCGGCGCCGTCCACGCGGGTCCGGGTCCGCGTGCCGGATGCCACCTCGACGTCCAGGCGGCGTTCGCGACCGTCATCGTTGGTGGCAGCCAGGCGAACGACGGCCATGTCGGCGCCCATCCGCACCAGTGCCGTGTCCGAGGCAACCCGGTGACTGGCACCAGTCGCCGCACGGACGATCGCCTCGACGAGGTTGGTCTTGCCCTGGGCGTTGGCGCCCACGAGCAACGTCACGCCGGCGGCCAGGGCCAGTTCGGCCTGCGACCAACTTCGAAAGTCCGTGACGGCGACGGAGGTCAGGTGCACGGCATCACTTCATCGAGGGCGGTGTGCGGTCGGCCACGGCGTGGGCCACGGCGTGGGGCTGGACGCAGCGGCCGAGGTGTCGCGCCCGACGGCGCCGGCAGGGCAGCGTCCAGGCCGCGTGCAGGCAGCCTGCGTGCCCGCCGCCACGGTCGCTCAGGGGCGCATCGGCATCAGCAGGTAACGGAAGTCGTCGACGGGGCCGTCGTCGTCGGGATCGCTGTGGGCGCGCAGGACGGCCGGCTTGAGTTCACCGTTCATCTGGATCTCGACCTGCTCGCTGGCCAGGGCGTCGAGGCCCTGACGGAGGAACTCGGGGTTGAAGCGGATGGTCAACGGATCACCGACCAACTCGACCTGCAACGCCTCGCTCGCGTCGCCCACCTCCTGGTTGTTGACCTGCAGGTCGACGCTGTCATCCTCGAACACCAACTTGACCGGAGAGTTCGCCCTGCCCTGGGCCACGATGGCGACGCGCTGGAGCGCTTCCATCAGCGGGGCGCGCTCGATGGTGGCAGTGGCCTCGAAGTCCTGGGGCAACAGGGCCTCGGCGTCGATGGTCTTGCCCTCGATGAGCTGAGTGGTCAGGCGCCGGTCGCCGAAACGGAACGTTGCCTGCCCGGGTTCGAGGATGACCTCGAGTGATCCACCCGCGTCCGAGGCCGCCTTTGCCGCTTCGGACAGTGCCCGCGACGGCACCAGGGCCTCGGCCTCGATGCTGGTTTCCCAGGGCACCGACCTGGTGGCGAGTCGATACGCGTCGGTGGCAGTGGCTCCCAGCGAGTCACCCGACGACGACAACTTCACGCCCGTCAGGGCCGGGCGGGCTTCGTCGGTTGCGGCGGCACGGGCAACCTGGGACACCAATCGCGAGAAGGCGGTGGCCTTGATCGATCCCGGTGTCGCGTCGGCGTCGGGCTCGGGCAACTGGGGGAAGTCGTCTGCCGGCATGCCACGGACATGGAAGTTGGACCGGCCGCAGGTGACCTCGACGCCGTCGACACCGCCGCCGACCTCGACGGCCGCAGCCGGCAGACGAGCGACCAGTTGGGCCAGCAGGCGTCCGGGCAGCAATGCCCGACCTGGTTCCGAGACCTGGGCCGGGATCGACACCTCGGCGGCAACCTCGAGATCGGTGGCGCGGCAGGTCACCCGACCCTCGCCCGCTTCCAGCAGCACGCCGGACAGTGCCGGCAAGGTGACCCTGGCCCCGACGATGCGAGTCACCCAGCCGATGGCCGCGGCGAACTCCTGGTGTTCAGCTCGGAATTTCACGGGTGGGTTCTCCTGGTGTCGTGGAGGGACGAGGATGCCCGATCAAGGGCGATACAACCACAAGTCACGGTCATCGTGCTGACAACATCCCCAAGCCGGGTCTGTGCGCGATGGTCGATCGCAGGTGGGAAGTCCCGGTTGTCCCCACGCTGGGTGACAATGTTCTGGAGAAATCCTGCAACCATCACCTTCATCAGGGGTGTGGATGATGGGGACAACCGGCCTTCGCCCTGCTCAGGAGTGGTTTGGTCCTGTGTGCGAGGGTGTGGCAAAGGAACGGGGCAATCCACAGCCATCCACTTGCAGGAGTGTAGTTCCATTGCATGTGTGGTGGACCGTCTCGGTTGTCCCCGGGTTGTCCAGATGCCGTCCACAGTGTCCCGTGCCAGATGTCCACACGTGGTCCGCTGGGCAGAGTGGTTTGTCAACAGGCCTTCCGCGTGGTCGCCGACACCTTGTACGCAGGTGTGTCCACATCTGGTGGGCGTGTCGACGCGCGGTGATGGGGAGGATTGCCGACGATGCGGGGTCCGGAGTGTGCTGCCAGTGCACAGGCCGATGCGAACCGGGCTCGTCACGCGCCCCGGGTGACGACCGGACCATGAGTCACGGGTCTCGTCGAGTCCCGTGCGGGTCGGCCGCAGCGGGCAATTGTGGCCGGGGCGGCTGAGCGGCTGGCCTTGCCTTGAGGGCCTGGAACGGCCAAGATTGCTGAATCGGTTCGATTCAGGTGCCGCGAGCA
>DATFMD010000017.1:0-3403 GCA_035267125.1 Nitriliruptoraceae bacterium
GCGGCAAGGCGATCCCCGGCCGTCATCAGGCACCCCCGTCGGCGACCGGCCGCTTGAAGTAGGCCACGTTGTCCACCACGCACACCAACTCCCAGCCGTCGGATCCCCACTGGTTGAGGATCTGCTGGAGCGCATGGCTCACGAGCATTGCGGTGGCGTACTCCCAGGTGGTGCGTGCGGCCATCATGGCTCCTGTCGGATTGGTGCGATCACGGTTGCGGTTGGTGGCTGGAGGGGTCGCTCTGGGTGGTCAGGGTGTCGGTGCCGTCGGCGAGCTCGTCGTTGCCGGCGAGGTCGGCCGCGGCCGAGCTCGTCCCCGAGGGTGGGGCCTCGCCGGACTCGCCCACGACCCACGGTGCCACGACCAGGACGGCACCGTCGACGTCCACGACCTGGATCGGCGCCGACACCCGCAGTCGACCGCCGTCGGCCAGGCGTGCGCGCCACAGGGCTTCGTCGATGTAGACGTGGCCCTCGGGGTTCAGGACACTGCGCACGATGCCCAGCTTGCCGACAAGGTCGTCGAGTTCGATGCCCTCCGGGCCGGCCTGGGCTCGCAGGATCGTGGTCATCACGACCACCCAGAATCCCAGCGCGACCACGGTGGTGAAGCCCGCCACCCAGGGCGGGTTGCGCAACGAGCCCGTGCCGAACACGAACCACGAACCCACGGCGAAGGCCACGGTCGCGGCAGCCGTCACCCACCCGAAGCCGGCGATCGACGTGTCCACGATGTACAGCGCCATGCCCAGCAGCAGCAGTCCCAGTGCCCACCACAGCACCGGCAACACGGTCAGCCCGAAGATCGCGAACGGCAACATCAACAGGCCGGCGAACCCGGCAACGCCGAAGCCGGGCTGGAACAACTCGAAGGCCAACATTCCCAACCCCATGACCAGGAGGAGGTAGATGAAGGTGGGGGTGGCCGCGGCGTGCAGCATGCGCGCGACGAGTCCCATGGAGTACAGCCTGCTGGTGCGGTCAGCTCCCAGGTCGAGCACCACGGGGCCATTGGACGTGGCGACCTCGCGGCCGTCGAGTTCGTCCATGACCTCGAGGTAGTTGTCGGCAAGGACGTCGACCAGGCCCGCTGCCTCGAGGTCCAGGCCCGGCACGGTTTCGTCCCGCAGGGCCGCCAGCACGGCCGGATCACCACCGTCGGCCTCCAGGCCGGCGAGGACCTCGTCGGCGACGGCATCGTCGTCCCCGTCGCTGAGGTCGACGGGCACCATCGGTCCGACCGCGCCCAACTGCGACACGATGCGGATGTCGGCGGCAGCCCAGAGCACGCCCCAGGCGCCTGCGGCGGTGGCGGTGGGATGGTCGTCCGGTGCCACCAGGACGGCCACGGGCACCGTGGCCTCGTCGATGGCGTCGACCAGGCCCTGGGTGTCGACGGACACGCCTCCGGGGCCGTCCACCTGGATGATCACGAGTTCTGACGACCCCGCCGACGCATCGGCCAGCAGGTCCACGATCGTGCCCGCGACGGGTGGATCCAACAGTCCCGACACCGGCAGGATGTCCACGGTCGCAGTGGCCTCCCCGTCTTCCGCAGCCACCACCGCGCGCCCGGCCGCATCGCCTTCCGGACCCGGTGCCGCCGCCGCGGGAGCCACCAGCGACAGCGCCGACAGGGCCACCAGCAGACCAATGGTCAGCGCCGCGACGATGGCGGCGCGCACACGGGACAGGTCGAGGGGTCCGGACGGACCGGCGGGGGAAGTCATGTCCCAGAGCCTATCGCTGGCCATATCCTCCCACCATCCGCGCCCATCGGCCCGCCACCCCGCCAGGAACCCCATGACCTCCCAGCCAGCCGCGATCGCGGCCCTGGACGCGATGTTCCCTGCCAACGTCATCGTGGTGACCGGCAAGGGCGGGGTCGGCAAGACCACCATCGCAGCCAGCCTCGGGCTGACCCTGGCGGCGGCCGGTCGCGCCACGTTGTTGGTCGAGGTCGAGGGCCGCGACAGCCTGTCGCGGGCCCTGGCCACGCCGGCCTGGGACTACACCGAACGCGAATTTCGACCGGGGCTGTGGGGCACGTCGCTGGACGCCACGCAGTCCGTGATGGAATACCTCGAGCTGTTCTACGGCCTCAAGCGTCTCCACTGGGCGCTGCAACGATCCAACGCGCTGGACTTCGTCACGGCCGCGGCCCCCGGACTGCGTGACCTGCTCCTGATCGGCAAGGTGTACGAGATCGAGGCGCGGCGCGACGCCGACGGTCGACGCCGCTACGACACGATCATCATCGACGCCCCGCCGACCGGCAGGATCGTGCCGTTCCTGCAGTCGCCGGCCGGCGTCACCGAGATCGTCCGGGTGGGACCGATCAAGCGCCAGGCCGGTCAGATCAGGGCGATGCTGACCGATCCCGACCGCACCCAGGTCGTGATCGCGTCGTTGCTCGAGGAGATGCCGGTCACCGAGACCATCGAGGGCGCAGCGGCACTGCAGGACGCCGGCCTGCGGGTCGGGCCGGTGATCGCCAATCGCGTGGAACCCGAGGTGCTGAGCCAGGCCGACGCCAACCTGTTGGCACGGGTCGGCCGTTCCCGCCTGGCCGACGTGGCGGCCACGGTCGCGATCGAGTGGACCGACGCCGATGTCGACGCCCTGCGCGCGGTCGGGACCGCGCACCGTGAACGCCTCGACCAACAGGCCCGGTTGCATGCACGGCTGGCCACCACCCCGGCGTCCGAAGTCGTCGACCTCGACCAACTCGACGTCGGGCCACTGGAACTCCTGCCCTCCCGCCTGGCCGAACAGCTTGCCGAGCGCGCCGTGACACGGGGAACGTCATGACGCCGCCGGGCACGGTCGACGGTCGCGCCGCGGCGTCGGGACACGGTCGCCTCGCCACGGCGATGACAGATGCCGAGATCATCATCACGACCGGGGCTGGCGGCGTGGGCAAGACGACCATGGCCGCGGCACTGGGGCTGGCCTCGGCACGCGCAGGTCGCCGCGCGCTGGTGATCACCATCGACCCCGCCCGCCGACTCGCCCAGGCGCTCGGCCTGACCGCACTTGCCAGCCGTCCCCAGCGGGTCCTCGACGACGAGGCCGGGGGCAGCCTGGACGCGATGATGCTGGACATGCAGTCGACGTTCGACGACCTGGTCGACCGTCATGCCACGAGCCCGGCCAACGCCGCCGAGATCAAGGCCAACCGGATCTACCAGACGCTGTCGTCCAACCTGGCAGGCACGCAGGAATACATGGCCATGGAGAAACTCCACGAGTTGCACGACCTGGCGCTGTGGGACGTCATCGTGGTGGACACGCCACCGACCCGCAACGCCCTGGACTTCCTGGACGCGCCGGCGCGGATGACCTCGTTCCTGGATGGCCACCTGCTGCGACTGCTGCTCAAGCCCGCCGCGGTGGCCGGCAA
>DATFMD010000018.1:0-5445 GCA_035267125.1 Nitriliruptoraceae bacterium
CAGCTTCGCGGGTTGGCCACGGCGAGCCACGCCGCAGCGCGTTTGAGGGCGCCCTGCGGCGGGAATGCTGCCGTGCCCGTGCCCGAGCTCGACCCACGCCCCCACGACCGAGCCCCAACGACCCACGAGGATCCCGATGGCCGCCACCACCCACGAGACGATCGACGTCGATGCCGATGTGCCGACCGCCTTCGACTACGTCGCCAACTTCGGCAACCTGGACGAATGGGATCCCGCGTTCGACCGGGCAGAGCGCACGGACACCGGACCGCTGGGCGTCGACTCCACCTTCGACGTGCGGACCAGCATCGGCCCCTCGCATGTGCAGATCAACTACCGCATCACCGAGTTCGACCGACCTCGACGGGTCAAGCTGGTGGGCACCGCCGAATCCTTCACGTCCATCGACGTGATCGAGTTCCGCGCACGCCCCGACGGCGGCACGACCGTGGCCTACGACGCCGAGGTCGACTCATCGCTGCCCGACTGGGCCGACAGCATGGCCAGCCCACTCTTCGCCCTCATGGGCAAGCTCTCGGCCGCAGGGATGCGCGACCAGCTGGGCGACGACCAGGGCTGAGCGGCACGGGCAACCAGACCGCAGCCGAACCAGGCCGCAGCCGAACCAGGCCGTGTCTGCCTGGACCCCGGATCCCGTCCCACGTCGTGCCCGGGTCCTGGTGGCAGCGTGGTGCCTGCTCGTCAGGACACCGTCAGGGTGCCGACCATGCCCTTGCTCGCGTGGGTCTCGCCGTCAGGTGACTCGACGATGCAGAACACCGTGTAGTCGCCGGACTCGAGTTCCCACGTGGCGTTGCAGTCCTGGTCCGGACCGTAGGCCTCGAGTTCGAACGCGCCGGCGGCAGCCAGCGCGTCTTCGTCCGGTGCACCGTCGTCAGTCAAGGGCACGTCACCGCCACCGGGCAGCACGGCGAACTCGTGGGCCTCCGCGCCGACGTTGGTCGTCGCGAACGTGACGATGCCGGCATCCGCCTGCAGGTCCGACGGTTCGAAGGCGTAGTCCGTCAGGTCGACTGCGACCGTCTGGGTCGCGTCAGCCTCCAGGTCCTCGTTGACGGGCACACATTCAGCCTCGGCCGCCGCGATCCCCGAGCCACTGCCCGAACCCGAGCCGGATCCGGAACCCGAGGCACTGCCACTGCCCGATGCACTGCCGGAACCGTCGAGTTCCCTGACTTCGGGTTCGCTGCTGCAACCGGCCAGGGCGAGGCCGATGACGACTGCCAGCACGGCAATCGTCGGGCGGGCGATGGTGCGCATGGAGAACTCCGTCGAGCAGATCGGGGGTAGATAAGGTGCGCCTAACCTTAGCGCGTTCGCCGCGCCCCTGTCGACGACCTGCCGTGGCCGCGTGTCCCGCCGGTGGGCGATGCCAGACCGCGGTCCACGTCTCGACCTCGTCAGCCACGGCCAGGACGCCAGCCCCGGTCCTGGCTGACCGGGCGATATCGTCCGTCGGGGACTTCGATCCAGCGCAGCGATGGGAACGCGGACATGGCAACGGCCGGACGCAGCCGGGAACGGGATCCCAACTTCCCGTCCTGGCATCGTCCGAGCGGCATCAATCCCCGGGTCGTGTGGCGCGATGTCGCAGTCATCGTCGTCGTGGCGACGATCGTGGTGATTGCCGGATCGGTGCGTTTCACCCCCAACGAGGCCCTGCCGCCGGCCCAGGAGCTCACCGGTTCGATGGACGCGGTCTATCGAGACGTGCGGTCCAATGACCTGCAGCTGCCACAAGACGACACGATGGTGGCTCCAAACGTCCTGGGGGCACGGGTCGGCGACGGACGGTGGTCGTTGGCGGGCCAGGTCGATGACGACTGCTACGCCATGTGGTGGGACGATTCGGGCTTGCGCCGGGTGCGCCTCGTGCCCGTCACGGTGGCATGCACGCCGGCCAACGGTGCCGACGATTCGCGCCTGACCATCGCTGCGGTGGCCCCGGCAGCACCGGAATCCGCCGCCACGGCCAACTGGGACTCGCTGTGGCCGGACGCCACGCGAGTGAAGGCATGGTGGCTGCCGCTGTTGTTCGTCGCAGGCGCACTGATCCTGTCTGCGGGCGTCCGGATCGTGGTCATGCTCGTCACCGGTCGGTCGGTGCGCGGGATGAAGTGAGCGTCGACGCCGGATCAGAGGCGGCCTGTCGGGCAGCGGCAGGGGGATTCACCCAGTCTCGGGGTCTTCACCCGCGGCCAGCCGGTCGGCGTACTCGTTCCAACGGTGCCCGACGTGGGCCTTGATCCAATGCAACTCGAGTTCGGGGCGACCCTGGACCAACTCGAAGAGTTCCCTCACGAGGTCGAGGTTCTCGACGGGCCCGGTCTTGCGCTTCCATCCCCGACGCTTCCACCCGGCTGCCCACTCGTTGATGGTGCGCACCGCAAGGTTCGAGTCCGAGTAGAGGGTTGCCGGGGTGGACTCGGGAACCAGCTTCACGGCCTCGATCAGGGCCATGAGCTCCATCCTGTTGTTGGTGGTGTCAGGATCGCGACCGGACTTCTGCGCAACGATCTCGTCGTCGACGACCCACACGACGCCCCAGCCACCCGGCCCGGGGTTGGGCGAGGCCGACCCATCGGTGAACACGCCCGTGGCGTGGTGCGACGCGGTGGTCGAACCGGCTCCACCCGCACGGCTGCCCGAGGATCGTCCTCCACGCGCTCCGGACGACGAGCCCGCCTTCGCCCGGTGACAGGACCGACACCGAGACGGCGTCCACCCCGGATAGCGCTGCTGGATCGCAGGATCAACCTCGAAGGTTGCACCACACGAGGTGCAGGTTGCGGGCCCGTCCACCGCGCCTACAGGCGACGTTCGGGCCCCATGAGCACCGACCCGAACCGTTCGCGGGTGTAGCGACTGGGGTGACCGCGCTCGAGCAGGAACTCGACCAGGTCAGCCTCGAGGTCGAAGCCGACGACGAGTTCACAGGTGTCGCAGCGGTACTTCCCCATGCCTTCGAAGGTCGCGACGAGATGCTGCGTCCCGTCACAACGGGTGCAGTCCCGCGACTCCTCGAGGGTCGTCGGCGGCGTGGTGGTGGGCGTGGTCGTGGTGTCCATGGTGGCACCGTACCCCACAGGTCTCGGCCGACTGGGCAACCTGACCGGGCACAGGGAGGCAACCTGCGTGGCACCGGTGCAGGTGTGGCCGAGGTCCGGAGCCCAGCGCATACCCTTGCAGGCATGGACCTTCTTCGACTTGAACCAGACTTCGACGCCAACGGTGCCACCGCCATGGTGGTGGCACTGGACGGCTGGACCGACGCCGGCAGTGGCGCCACGACCGCGGCCGAAATGCTGCGCGACGGCACCCCCGGCACCCGTGTTGGCGAGGTGGACGCCGACAGCGTGTTCGACTTTCGGGACCGTCGACCCCTGGTACCGATCGACCAGGGCCGCTTCGGCGCCATCACCTGGCCCGAGATCGCGATGTACCGCCTCGATCCCGTCGACGGCCAGCCATTCCTGTTGTTGACGGGCGCCGAACCAGACTTCGGCTGGCGAGGACTCGGCGCCGACCTGGTCGAACTGGCCCACGCGATCGGACTGACGGACTACGTCGGGCTCGGTGCGGTGCCCGGACCGGTCCCCCACACGCGCCCGGTCAAGGTCACCACCACGTCCAACGACGACGACCTGTTGGTTCGGTTCGGCCACTCCCCCGAGCAAATGGTCGTCCCGGCGTCCGCGCAGGTGACCATCGAGGTGGCGCTGGGCGAGGTCGGCATGCGCACCCTGGGGATGTGGGCGCGCGTGCCCCACTACGTCGCCGGCGACTACCCGGCCGCGTCGGCGAAACTGCTGCACACGCTCGGCGAGCACCTCGGCTTCTCGGTCGAGACCACCGAACTGGACACCGAGGCGATCGCCCACCGCGAGCGCCTGGATGACGCTGCCGGCAACTCCGACGACGTCTCGACGCACATCACGGCCCTCGAGGGGGCCTACGACGCCGACGTGGCCGACGACGCAGGCATGCCCGGTCCGCTGCCGACCGGTGACCAGATTGCGGAGGAACTCGAGCAGTTCCTGCGCAAGCGCGACACCTGAACCCTTCGCAGGAGCCCGAAGGCCGCCCCGGCCACAGCGACCCGGCGGGCATCCACGGCATGCCGGGGCCGATCCCGACGTCGCCGCGCCTGGGGCTGCTGTCGGCCATTCGGTTGGCGGGCAACGGCGCCTTTCGATTCCTCTACCCGTTCCTGCCGGTCGTGGCGGCGGAACTGGGTGTCGGGGATGCGTGGGCAGGCGTGCTCGTGGGGGCACTCGCGGTGGGAGGCATGGCCTCGCCCGTCGTGCGGGGATGGCTGGTCGGAGCAAGTGAACGGCCTCGGCGCCTGCTCGTCCTGTCGGCTGCCGTGGTGACCCTGGGAACCCTTGGGGTCGCAGCGGCGCCACTGGCGGCGGTCGCCGTCGCAGCGCTGCTGGTCATGGGCGCAGGCAAGCCACTCCTGGACGCCGCCGCCATCAGCTACGTCTCGGCGCGCACCACCTTCGCCACGCGCGCCCGTGCCACCAGCACGATGGAGTTGACCTGGGCCGGGGCGCTGGTGATCATCGCGCCCCTTGCCGGCCTCGTGGCTGCGGCAACCTCGTGGCGGGTGGCGCTGGCCGTGATCGCGCTGTCGGTGGCACTGCTCGCCGTGGTGGCACACCGGTCCCTCGACAGCGACCCCGTGGAACCCGCAGACCTCGACATCGGCGACCAGGCGACACGGCCCGGGTTCGGCAGGTCGAGCGGCACGGCGGGCACCGTTCGTCGGCCGCGACGCGGCATCCGGGCGACACTCGGCGGGCTGTCGCCGACGGCGCGCGACTACCTGTTGGTCGTCGCATTCGCCTTCGGCGCGCTGGAGGCCACCTTCTCGGTCTTCGGCCTGTGGCTGGACCGCGTCCACGGGGTGCCACTGGCGCAACTGGGTGGCTTTGCCGCCATCGTCGCCCTGGGAGAGTTGACCGGGGCAGGGCTGGTGACACTGGCTGCGGATCGCATCGGCAAGGCACGAACGCTCTGGATCGGGCTCGGTGTGTGCGCCGCCGGCCTGGCGGCACTGGCGCTCACGACGACCCTGTCGTTCGGCATCGCGGCGCTTGCGGTCGGGCTCGTCGGGTCGGAAACGGCGATCGTGGCTGCCATCGCGATCGCGTCCGAGGTCCAGCCCGAGGCGCGGAGCCGCTACCTCGCGGTCATGTTCAGCGTCACGAGCCTCACGCGGGCAGTGGTCGGCGGCATCGGGCCGGCCATCTTCGCCGCCACCGGCATCGCCGGCAACGTCGCGGTGTCGGTGGCAGCAGCGGCCATCGCCGCCGTCCTGCTGCGCCGGGCCGTCATCCGTACCCCGGCCCTGGCCACGTAGCCGACCGGGGCGACCTCAGATCGTGAAGTCGAGGTCGGCGTCGATGGTGGCGACGTCCA
>DATFMD010000019.1:0-3003 GCA_035267125.1 Nitriliruptoraceae bacterium
CACTGGTGCACCACTACTTCGGCACCAAGGAGGAGTTGTTCGCCGCCTGCATCGAGTTGCCCCTGCAACCGGACCAGATCGCCGACCACATCGTCGGTGAGGACCTGGACGGGGCTGGTCGTCGCGCTGCCGCGCTCTTCCTGGGCGCATGGGAACAACCCGCGACCCGTGATGCGATGTTGTCGCTGCTGCGCGGTGCCATCGCATCGAACCAGGCCAGCAACGCCCTGCGCGAGTTCTTCGGCGACGTCATGTTGACGCGTGTGGCCCCCCGAGTCGGAGGCCCAGATGCAGACCTGCGGATGTCGCTGGCCGTGTCGCACCTGATCGGCACCGCGATCCTGCGCCACGCCATCCGGTTCCCGACGCTGGAGACCGCCGACGTCGACACGCTCGCGGCCCTGGTCGGGGACACCATCCAGCCCTACTTCACTCCCCCACGCTGAGTCCACGACACCCGCGCAGCCGTCGCGATCCGCCCGCCGCCCGGCCCCGGGGGCACGTGCAGCCTGCCGCCATCCGGCGGCTCCCAGCCCCGAAGGACACGGCACCCCACCCGTGAACGCAACACGGCCCCGTCGATCAGACGGGGCCGTGCATCCGGTGGGGCGTGCAGGAATTGAACCTGCGACCTCTCGCGTGTCGGGCGAGCGCTCTGGCCATCTGAGCTAACGCCCCGGACGGGGTCGAATGGTAGCGATCAGGTCGAGGCAGTGCGAACCATGGAGGTTGCCCGTCCCGGGCACCGTTTCCCACTCGACAGAGAGGCGGGGACGGGAATCGAACCCGTGAATAGAGGATTTGCAGTCCCCTGCCTTACCACTTGGCTACCCCGCCGGGGTTGCGACCGGTCAGGGTAGCGACGGCCCGTCAGGCCTGTCGCCGGGCGCTTCGGGCGCCCGGGGTCTCAGGGCGCGCCGGACGCCAGGGCCGCATGCAGTCGCTTGTAGGAATCCCACCGGCGCGGCGCGATCACGGCGGCGTCGATCCCGCAACCGGGTTCGCCGAGGTGCGTGCAGTCGTCGAGTGCACACGGCAGGTCGGCGAGCTCTGGGAAGTGGCGTGCCAATGACGCCGGTGTGACCGTGCCCAATCCGAAGGAACGGATCCCCGGCGTGTCCACCAACCAGGCGTCCCGCTCGCTGATGTGGCTCGCGACCGCGGCCACGGTGGTGTGACGTCCGCCGTGGCGGCCGATGTCGGCGACGGCCTGGTCGGCCGCGGGGACGAGCAGGTTGAACAGCGACGACTTGCCCACCCCGGAGTGCCCGGTGAACGCGGTCCACTTGCCGGCCAGGTCGTCGCCGAGCGCCTCGACACCCGCGCCGGTCTCGGCCGATGTCAGGTGGATGTCGACACCCAGGTCGCGGTAGGTCGCCAACCCCTCGCCAACGTCGTCGTCAGCCACCAGGTCGACCTTGTTGACCACGACCATCGGGGCCAGACTGCCGGCGGACGCCGCCACCATCACGCGGTCCACGAAGCCAAGCGACTGCTCGAGTCGGTCCGCGCTGACGACGGCCGCGACCATGTCGGCGTTCGCGACCACCAGGCGTTCGGTGTCGTCGCTGTCGTCGGGCGTGCGGGTCAGCGTCGAGGTGCGATCGAGCAATGACACCACCCTGGCGACGTCGGTCTGGTGCCGTGCAGGACGAATCCCCACCCGATCGCCGACGACGACCTTGGTGCCACGCATGGAGCCGGCGAAGCGCGCTGGTTGTCGGCGCTGGTCGTGGAACACCTCCAGCAGTCCCCTGGCCACGGCGACCACGCGTGCCACCTCGGCGTCGTCGATGCGCTCCTGGGCCTTGACCGATGGCTTGGTGCCGCGTCGACGGCGATGGTGTGCGGTGTCGACGTCGTCGAACTCCTCTTCGAGGAGTTCTGGGTCGATGCGCGGGTCGATGCGGGGCATGGGTGCATCCAACCACGCAGACCGCCACCTCGCCCACCGGCCCCGACTTCGAGGCCATCCACGGCTCCCGCAGGATGCGGTTCCTCCCGGTCCCATCGCAACACCGTGTCGGATCGAATGCCCGAACGGCTGGAACGATGACCCGGATGACCACTAGCGTCGAGGCAAAGGACACCAGCCAACCACGACCCCACGTGCGGGCCATGCCCGTGACCCTGCGCCACGGCCCCACGACCCTTGGCCTCAACACCATGGCCACAACACCATGGCCACACGGCCACGGCCATTCCCCAGGAGGACACAGCAATGTCGGACGCCATCGAGGACCTGCTCCAAGAAACCCGGACCTTTCCCCCGTCGGAGGAGTTCCGCGCCAATGCGGCCGTGGCCGATTCGTCGCTGCGCGACCGCGCCGACGAGGACTGGCTGGGCTACTGGGCCGAGCAGGCCGACCACCTCGACTGGTTCGAGCGCTGGGACGAGGTGTTGTCGTGGGACGAGCCGGTCGCCACGTGGTTCGGCGGCGGCAGCCTCAACGTGTCGTACAACTGCCTCGATCGCCACGTCGACGCCGGTCACGGCGACCAGGTCGCCTACCACTGGATCGGGGAGCCCGACGACCGCCGCGACATCACCTATGCCGAACTGCTCGACGAGGTGGGCCGGGCTGCCAACGCACTGAGGCAACTGGGCGTGGAGCGCGGCGACCGCGTCGCGATCTACATGCCGATGATCCCCGAACTGCCCGTCATCATGCTGGCCTGTGCCCGCATCGGCGCACCCCACTCCGTCGTCTTCGCAGGCTTTTCGGCCCAGGCGTTGCGTGACCGCATCAACGACGCCGAGTGCAAGGTCGTGGTGACCGCCGACGGTGCCTGGCGTCGTGGCAGCGTGTTCCCGCTGAAGGACTACGTCGACGACGCCCTTTCCGACACGCCGTCCATCACGAACTCGATCGTGGTCAAGCGCACCGAGTCCGACATCGACATGGTCGAGGGCCGCGACCTGTGGTGGCACGACGTCGTGCCCGACCAGTCGCCCGAGTGCGAGCCCGAACACATGGACGCCGAGGACCTGCTGTACCTGCT
>DATFMD010000020.1:0-6997 GCA_035267125.1 Nitriliruptoraceae bacterium
GACGGCGACGACCTCGTCGGCGGCGAACACGCCGTCGGCGATCAGGTCCGCCAATCCGCTGGCGTCGGCCACACTCTTGATCTCGACCTTGCGCACTTCGAATGCCATGGACGTTCCTGTCGGTCTGCCCTGTGTGCAGGGGCAGGGATTGATGGGCGGGCGGAACGGACGCCAACCAGCACCCTGTGGCCAGTGGCAGTCCGTTGGATGACCACGATAGGACCGATTTCGCTCGGCCACCACGAGTTCCCGACAGAGTCCCGACGAACGGATGGTGGCGCCCGGCAGCACCCGCCGTGGGGCGATGGCATGATTGGTTCCGCGACCGAGGAGGCCGTCATGGCCGTTGCAGACACCGACACCCGGAACGCCGGGACCCGATCCACCCCGAACGGCCACGAGCCTCCCGCGACCAGTCGGGTCACCGAGACCTGGCATGGTCCCGACGGTCCGGTCGAGCACACGGCGACGGCCGAGTGGGTGGTCCTGCGCGAACGCGACGAGGCGATCGCCGAGGTGTTCGCCGTGTCCTACGTCGTGACCGATTCGGACACGGGTGCCGACGACGTGGCGGACGTCGACACGCCCGAGGCCACGCGGGCAGCGCCCAACGATCGCCCGGTGACGTTCGTCATGAACGGTGGCCCGGGTGCGTCGTCGGTCTACCTCCACCTGGGGGCAGTCGGACCCCGTCGCGTCGCCTTCGCGGCCGACGGTTCCACGCTGCCACCGCCGAGTCGGCTGGTGGACAACACCGAGTCGTGGCTGGCGTTCACCGACCTGGTGTTCGTGGACCCGGTCGGCACCGGCTTCAGCCGCATCATCGACAAGGGCGCGACCCGCGAGCCGCGCGGCGGTGCGGACGGCAGTGCTGGCGCCGGACGCGGCGATGGCGACACGTCGAACTCGGCCAGCACGAGTTCGGGCGCGGACGACTCCGCCGACCCGCGGGCCTTCTTCGGGGTCGAACGCGATCTCGACTCCCTCGGCGAGTTCGTCACCCGCTGGCTGTCCCTGCACGGGCGGTGGGGCTCGCCCGTGGTCGTGGCAGGCGAGAGCTACGGCGGGTTCCGCGGCGCCAAGTTGGTCCGCCGACTCGCCGAGAAGTTCGGGGTCGGGTTGAGCGGCGCAGTGCTGATCAGCCCCGCCCTGGAGTTCGCGACCCTGGACCCCACCGACTACGACGTGCTCGCCTGGGTCGACCTCGTGCCCACCATGGCCGCTGCCGCGGTCCACCACGGTCGCTCACGAACCTTCGCCGCCGGGACGGCGACGGACGAAGTCATCGACGGCGCCCGAGACTTCGCCACCACTCGCCTGGCCAGCGCCCTGATCCGAGGCGCCGGCATGCCAGGCGACGAGCGCGACGCCGTCCTGGACGAACTCGCCGACCTCATCGGTCTCGACCCCGCACTCGTGCGACGCAGCGAGGGCCGCATCGGCATGCAGCGCTTCGCCCGCGAACTGCTGCGCGACCAGGGCCGGACCCTGGGCTTGTACGACGCCTCCACCTCGGTGCGTGACCCCTTCCCCGACCGCGAGGCATTCGAGGGCCCCGATCCGTCACTGGCGGGCATCGACCGGGTGTTCGGTGCGGGGATCAACCAACGCCTGCGTGGTGAACTGGGTGTGGAGGTGGACCGTCCGTACGAACTCCTCAGCCTGGACGTCAACAAGCGTTGGAAGATCGACATGGACCGGCACGCGCTGGAAGGACCCATCGGTGCCACCGACGACCTGCGCCACGGCATGGCGTTGGATCCCTCCGTCGAGGTCATGATCAACCACGGCCACTTCGACCTGGTCACCCCATTCGCGTCGTCGGATCGACTGCGCAACCTGATGCGCCTGGATCCCGACACTGCCCAGCGCATCCACTCGCACCACTTCGACGGCGGCCACATGTTCTATGCGTGGGAGGACAGCCGCGTCGGCTTCCGCGACACCATCGCGGCCTTCTACGACGCCGCCGTGAGGATTCCGCCACCCGACTGATGCGCACGGGGCACCCCGGTCGGGCTCGGCTCGGCCCGGCCCACGCGAACCACGGCCGAATCCCTGGGCCGAACCCCCCGGGCCGATCGGGAGGGCCGATCAGCGGGGGCCGCGGTGGTGCGGGGCGTGCCAGCAGTCGGGTAGGATGACCTTCACGATCCGTTCGAATGCGGGTCGTTGAACACGAGCGCCGGCCGTTCCACGCGTCACACGACGCCCACAGCGATCGCCGGGCCCGGATCCCGCCGCCTCCCTCGCACATCGTTGCGATGCGGGCTGCAGTCTCCCAGACGTGCGTGTTTGCCACGTACGCATCCTTTCGCCGTCGCCCCCGGCACCTGCCGGCTGAAGCGACCGTGCCTGAACGCGTGCACCGTGGCCGCGGACTGTCCGCGCCACGTCCCACGAATCGCCTGCCACCACGTCGCAGGCCACTGGACCACTTCACCATGACCACCTCCTTCGCCGATCTCGGCGTGCCCAAAGACCTCGCCCGCGTCCTCGCCGACGCCGGCATCGACGCTCCCTTTCCCATCCAGCGCGACAGCCTCGTGCCCGGCCTTGCCGGCCGCGACCTGTGTGGCCGCGCCCCGACCGGGTCCGGCAAGACGCTCGCATTCGGCCTTCCGCTGGTCGCCAACACCTCCAAGGCTCGGCCGGGTGCCCCCCATGCCCTCGTCCTCACGCCGACCCGTGAACTCGCCGGCCAGGTCCGCGACACCGTCGCGCCACTTGCCACGGCCCGTCACCTGCGTGTCGCCACCTTCTACGGTGGCACGAACATCAAGCGCGACCAGCAGCGCCTGCGCAAGGGTGTCGACATCGCCGTCGCCACCCCGGGCCGCCTGGCCGACCTCGTCCAGCGTGGCGACATGGACCTGTCCGCAGTGACGCTGGTCGTGCTCGACGAGGCGGACCGCATGGCCGACATGGGCTTCCTGCCCGAGGTCAAGCGCCTGCTCGACCGCACCAACTCGAAGCGCCAGACGCTGCTGTTCTCGGCCACCCTCGACGGCGACGTCGACGTGCTCGTGCGCCGCTACCAGTCCAACCCGGTCGTGATCGAGGTGGACGCCCCCGCCATCGAGACCGGCGACATCCAGCACCTGTTCTGGGCCGTCGACCGCCACGACCGCAAGGCCATGACCGCCGACATCCTGCGTGCCTCCGGCCCCGCGATCGTGTTCACCCGCACGAAGCACGGCGCCGACCGCCTGGCGCGGCAGCTGGCCAAGGCCGGCATCACCACCGAACGCATCCACGGCAACCGCTCGCAGAACCAGCGCGAACGCGCGTTGGACAACTTCGCGACCGGACGCTCCACGACCCTCGTCGCCACCGACGTTGCCGCCCGCGGCATCCACGTCGACGACGTCGCCGTGGTCGTGCACTACGACCCGGCCGGCTCCGACAAGGACTACGTCCACCGGTCCGGCCGCACCGGTCGTGCCGGCGCCACCGGCACGGTCGTGTCGCTGGTCACCCCCGAGGACCATGCCGCCATCCGTGACATCCAGCGCGCCCTCGACATGCCATCGGGCCTGCACACTCCCGACACCGACCACCTGTCGCTGGACGAAGCACCGGCACCCGACTTCAGGCTCGACGGAGCCACGGCCACGCCGTCCGGTGGCAAGAAGTCCGGCCGCGGATCTGGCAACGGCTCCGGCAACGGTTCGCGCGGCAACCAGGGCCGCAACCGCGGATCCGGCAGTCGCTCCCGCAGCAACCAGGGTCGCGGCCGCGGATCCAACAACGGGTCTGGCAACGGATCTGGGAGGGGTTCGGGCAACCGGTCGAGCAACGGTTCGGGCAAGGGTTCGGGCACGAGTTCGAGCCGCGGTTCCGGCGCCAGCCAGTCCCGCTCGACCTCCAATCGAGGATCGTCGTCGCGAAACGGATCGTCGAGTTCGCGTTCCACCCCCAGCGGAGGCGCCCGAGCCCGCAGCCGTCGCAGCTGACGCGAAACGGCCACTGTCAGCACCGGCGGCCAGCCGGTCTGCAGGCCATCGTGAGCCCCGCTTGACTGTCGACACGTCGACGACGAGCGGGGCTCACCCATGGCCGACGAGGCCTACTTCAGCACCACCGACGGCACCTGGTTCGTCCCGTCCGACCTGGCGCGTGGGCCGTGGGACCCAGACGCCTGCCACGGCGGTCCTCCCACGGCACTGCTCATCCGGGCGATCGAGCACCTGGGCCTGGCGCACCGACTCACGCGCCTGACCGTCGCGTTGCACCGGCCGGTGCCGATGGCTGGTTTCGGTGTGCGGGCGACGACGGACCACGCGGGCCGCACCGCCGCCACGGCCACCGCCACCATCGAGGATGGGAACGGCCGCCGCTGCGTGACCGCCAACGCCCTGCTGATCACTCCGGAGGCGCTCAGGACACCGTCCGCACCCATCGACGCGCCCGTGTTCGCCGACGCCGTGCCCGGAGCATTCACCGTCCGATCCGATCGACACGACGGACTGCGGTTCTTCAGCCACTCCACCGACGTGCGCCACCAACCCGGTGCCGGCGACTGGCACCCGACCGACCTCGGGCCGGCGACGATGTGGATGCGCACGGTGCCGATCGTGGCAGGCGAAGAGCCCAGTCCCCTCCAGAAGCTCGGCCCGTTGGCGGATTGCGCGAACGGCATCTCCTTCAACGCACCGGTGGAGGAGGTGTCGTGCGTCAACCCGGACCTGACGCTGACCCTGCTGCGCGAACCGGTCGGTGACTGGTTCGCGAGTCGGGCTGCCACGCATTCGGGCAACGACGGCATCGGCTTCTCCGATGCCCACCTGTTCGACACGGAGGGCCTGGTCGGCCGAGTCACCCAGTCTCTGGTGCTGCGCGCCGTGTGATCCACCGTTCCGGCGGGGCGTCACACGACGGGTGCTCCACCGGGTTCCGCCACGACCGTCGCCAGGTCGGCTGCGAACGACGTCGCCATGGCCGCGTCGGTCACTGCCGCCGCCGTCACACGGATGCCGGGAGCACTGTCCAGTCGATACCGCGCGCCCGGCGCGACTCCCCAGCCACGACCGAGCAGTCCCGCCACGACCACGGTCTCGTCGGCAACCGGGATCCACACGTTGAGGCCACTGTGACCGCGCGCGGCGATGCCGTGCCGCTCCAACGCCTCCCGCAGCAGCGACCGACGCCGCGTCAGTTCCCTGGCGGCGTCGGCAACGGTGGCACCGGCGTCGGGATCGACCAGCAACGACCACGCCGTGTGCTGCAGCAGCCGGCTGACCCAGCCCGGACCCAGCCGCAGTCGGCCCGCCACGTGGTCGACGGTCGTGGCGTCACCGAACATGGCGGCGACACGCAGGTCTGGTCCCCACGACTTGGACAGGGACTGCACGATCACCCAGTGCGCCCCATGCCCGGCCAGCGGTGACAGGGGCACGCCACTGGCCTCGCCACCGTGGTCGTCCTCGATCACCAGCCCATCCCAGCCCTCCAGCGCGACGGCCACCTGGTCGCGCCGTCGCGGGGTCAGCGCCGCGCCCGTGGGATTCTGGGCCCGCGAGGTCACGACGATCGCGTCGACGCGGTCGCGAACACCGACCACCGCATCGACCGTCGGACCCTGCTCGTCGATGGCCATGGGGATGAGTCGCAAGCCGAGTGCTGCGACCAGGTCCATGAGGTTGGGCCAACCGGGGTCCTCGATCGCGACGGCGTCGCCTGGTCGCAGGTGCACGGCAAGCGCCCGCTCGATGCCGTCCAGTGCTCCCGACACGATGGTGAGGTGGTCCGTTGGGATGCCCGTGGTCGCGGCGCGTGTCCGCACGACCTCGGCAAGGCCGGCATGCACGTGCGGCATGGGGTCCTCGCCGTACAGCCCGGCGGCGGAGGCAGCGGCGGCGAGGTGGGAGGCGAGGTCGGGCAACAGGGCCGGATCGGGGTTGCCGCGGGACAGGTCGATCGCGTCGGCGGGAATCGCCAGGCCGAGGTGTTGGCGAGGAGTGACGATCGAGCGCTCCCGGACTCGCGTGCCACGGCGCCCCTGCGTCACGACCACGCCACGATCGCGCAGCCGGGCGTAGGCACGCGCCACGGTCCCGTCGGCAAGGTCGAGGGTCGCGGCCAACGTGCGGATCGGCGGCAACTGCTGGCCGCCGCGCAACTGTCCGGTCTCGACGGCGTGCTCGACGGAGTCCGCCACTTGCTCGGCCGTCGTTCCAGCGATAGTTTGTGTTGGATCCATCTCAATAATGTATCACTACAAACCATTGCCATCGCCAGGACCACCATGACGTCCCCCGCCTACCCGGTCGGCCCGCACAACCTCCCCACCCGGGGTCGCAACCGCGCGACCTGGGATCGCGACACCGTGCACGCCATCCTCGACGCCACGCCGGTGTGCCACGTTGCCTACGTCGACGACGAAGGCTCACCGATCACGATCCCGACGACCTTCGCCAGGGTCGACGAGCTCCTGGTCCTGCATTCGTCGTCGGGAGCCCACCTGGCCCGACTGGCACGAGCCCGCGGCGGCGCCGTCCAGGTCTGCGTGACGATCACGATCGTGGACGGCTGGGTCCTGGCCCGGTCGGGCATGCACCATTCGATGAACTACCGCAGCGTTGTCGTGCGCGGCAACGCCCTGGTGGTGGACTCGCCGTCCGAGGCCTGCGACGGCCTGGCCGCGATCCTGGACAACGTGTGGACGGATCGCTCCCAGCACTGCCGGCCGCCCAACGACAAGGAGCTGGCCGCCACCACCGTCTACCACCTGCCCCTGGAGGTGGTGGCCGCCAAGGTCCGTGCCGAGGGCGCGGTCGACGACCCCGACGACGCAAACCTGCCCTACTGGGCCGGGATCGTGCCGATCACCTCGACCGTCGGCACACCGATCCCCAACGACGACCTGCGCCCCGGCATCACCCTGCCGGGCGCCTGACTCCGCCTCCGCCTCCGGCGAACCCGATCGACCATCCAACGGAGCACGCGTACCCGAGCGCCGAACTGGTGTGCGCACCGGGACCGAAATACCGTCGCT
>DATFMD010000021.1:0-7949 GCA_035267125.1 Nitriliruptoraceae bacterium
GCCGATCCGGCCGCCAGGGCGGCAGCACTCGTGGTGGTGATGACCATGAGCTGCGAGCTGGAGGACAGGCCTCCGCCGATGCGACCCGCCGCCGCAGCGAACAAGCCATGGATGGGGCTCACCCCGACCAGCGTGGCCGCGGCCATGCCGTCGGGAATGCCCCCGATCGCTCCCGTCAGCCCGGCGTTGGCCGAGTTCCCGAGCGTGCCGGAGGCTGGCCGAACGCGCTGCCACCACGCACGCAGGCCGGCGAGCCGATCGGACACGGGCACTCTCCGGCTTCGGGGTGGGCGAACCGGCGCCACGATAGTGCCCGCACATGGCATCGCGGTGCACGAGCCCGATTCCTCGACACGGGCTGTGATGCACCTGCCGGACCGGCGCACGGGGGCACCACGGGCACCTCCAGCCAGAAGTGACGACCGACGCTGGAGCGGCAGCGACCGTCCTCGCCCCAGTGAGAATCCACTCATCCGTCTCGACGCATTTCATGCTGTCTGACTTCATGGTAGATTGGGTGGCCGCGGCACCGATGCCTCGTCCTGCAGGCCGCAGGTCTGCCCGTGGACGAATCCCGCGGGCCCTTGACGCAGCCCGAGAGTTCCACTCGATGACCCCCACACCCTCGCGCACCCCGCGCAACCTGGCCGGACTGGTCGGGTGGTTCGTGCTGTTGGGTGTCGCGATCGCCCTGTTCACGGGACTCGACGACGCGCGCCTTGCCACACCGGCCATCACGGACCCGTCTGCATGGGGGGACTGGGCGGCCAGCACGGACCCGATCTTCACGACGATCGCGATCCTGCGCCTCGTCCTGATCGGGCTCACCTGGTACTTGCTTGGCGCATCCACGATCCAGGTCGTCGCACGCCTGACCCGCAGCATGGCGATGCTGCGTGTGGCCAACGCCATCTCGGTGCCACTCGTGCGCCGCGTCGTCAGCACGACGCTGGGCATGGGCCTGGCCGCGTCGATGGTGACGGGCGCCAGCGGCACGGCGACGACCGGACCAGCCCCGCCACCGCGCGACGCGCACGTCGCCACCGCAGGCCTCGACGATCCGGCCCCGGCGACCGCACCCCAGGGGCCGACCATGGCGGCCGGCCCTTCGATGAGCCACGCCAACGCACAGGCACCGTCGATGCACCACGAGGACCCGTCCGGTCCGGACACGGGCGTCACGATGCAGGTGGATCTCACCCAACCCGTGGACGCCCCCACCATGCGCCACGCCGACAACGCCCGGCCCGACAGCCCGCAGCCAGCCGGCCGCGCCGCCGCGACCGCAGTCGCCGGGATGCCCCGCCTGGCCGTCTCCGGGGCACCAGCCACCACCTCGCATGGCTGGACCGTGGCCAGCGGCGACCACCTCTGGCACATCGCCGAGACCGTGATGGGCGACCACCTCGGTCGCCCGGCCGACGACGCCGAGGTCACGTCGTACTGGCTGCGCCTCATCGAGGCCAATCGTGACTGCCTCCCGGACCCGGACAACCCGGACCTCATCGTGCCGGGCCTCGAGCTCGAGCTTCCGAACCCCGATCCGGGGACGACCTGATGGCGACCGACCCCGACCTGCACCGTGGACCGGGCAGGGACCCGACCGTCACCCTGCGCGACGACGCCTCGGTCGAGGACGCCGTCGCCCAGCGGCTCGCCCGCCGTCACCTCGAACAGGCTGAATCCGACTTCGCCACCTTCCTGGGCCTGCTGCGCGACGTTGCGGAACGCGGTGTCGACGTGACGGTCCATGGCGACGACGACCGCCGCTTCCAGGGAGTCGTGATCGCGGTGGCCGGCGACCACATCGTGGTGGACACGCCGGCACGTCAGCGAATCCACCTCCGCCTCGACGCGATCCAGATGGTGCGGGTCGAGCCCGGCCACGATGCCGCCATCCCTCGCGGAGACCGGACCGCCGCCCAGGACGTCCTCCTGCTCGAGCGCATGGCCCGATGGCTGGACGACCCGCCCTACGTCGCGCTGTTCGTGGCCGGTCGCCCGGACCCGGTCCGCGGCCGCCTGGTCGCGGTCGGCGACGACGTGATCACGATCCGCGGCGACCACGATCGCCACGCGTCCTGGATCGCCGCCGGCGCCGTGCGCTGCGTGGCCACCGAGCTGTGAGCGCCACCCGACCCCGTTGGTGGTGCGTTGCCTCCCGTCACTGCGTCCAGATCAGTCCCAACCGACACAACGAGCCGACATCGTGAGCTCCACCGCCACCGCCCCTCCCGCCACCGACAACGGCGAACCCCGCGCCGTGCGTCGCCGCCGCAGCCTGCCCGGGGGTCGCGCCGTCGTCGGCGCCTTCCTGGTCACGTTCGCCGCCGTCGGAATCTTCACCGCCTACCTGCGCAGCAATGCCGTGCCGACCACGAGCTACGTGGTTGCGGCGCGGGACCTGCTGCCCGGCGACGTGCTCACCGCACCCGACATCACCACCGTGCCCATCGACCTGCCCGACGCACAGGCCCAGCGCACCACGAACAACCCCGCGGCGATGGTCGACCGCGTCGTGTTGGCACCGATCTACGAGGGGGAGTTGATCGGGCTCGGCGACACCGGCGACGCCAGCGAGGTCCCGGGGGCGTCCCTGATGACCGTGCCGATCGAGACGTCGCGTGCACTCGGTGGAACCCTGGCACCGGGCGACCGCGTGGACGTGATCGCGACCGTCGACGACACCTCGCGTTTCGTGGCCGTCGACCTCCCCGTCTCCGAGGCTGTCACCGACGGTGCCGTCACGTCGGTGACGCTGGCCACCTCCAGTCCCACGACGGTCCTCGCTGTCGCCAACGCGATCGACACGGCCGACGTGTTCCTGGCCCGGAGCAATGTCGACGCCGATCCCAGGTCGGTCGAACCGGTGACCCCGGACGCCGACGTGCTTGCCCCAGCCGATGGCGACGACAGTGCCCTCGACACCTCGGGACTGGGCAGCCAACTCCAACCCGAGCCCTCCGAGGACGCCGCCAGTCCTGCCCCCAGCGACGAGCCCACGCCGGGTGGGACCTCGAGCGAGGACCAGGGATGAGGGATCGCTACGTCCTGCTCAGCCTCGGCAGCCCGCGTGCCGAATGGTCGGGTCGGGTGGGGGCATGGTCCACGACCGGCACCATCCCGGCCGAGTTCGTCCGATGCCTGTCGCTGACCGAGATCCGCTCCCGGATCGACGGAACGCGACCGTTCTCGGCGGTGCTGCTCGACGGCACCATGACCGGCCTGGATCGCGACACGCTGGCGGCCGCTCGGGCGGCCGGCATCGCCAGCCTCGTCGTGGACGGGCCCCAGGGACGTGACTGGCGCGAGGTCGGCGCGGACCACGTGCTGTCACCGGACTTCACCCGCGACGACCTGCTCGATGCGCTGGGCCAGCACGCCACGATGATCGGCGATGCGTCACTGCCCGACATGCCTGCCGGTGGCGACGGCGGTCGTGACGCCACCGGCCTGGTCGTGGCCGTGACCGGGGCCGGCGGAGTCGGGACCTCGACCTGTGCGATTGCGCTGGCCGAGGGCCTGGCGGCATCGACCACCGCCCCTGACGTCCTGCTGGCCGACATGTGCCGCGTCGCCGACCAGGCGATGCTGCACGACTCCCGCGTGGTGGTGCCGTCGATCCAGGAACTGGTCGAGGCACACCGCTCGACCACGCCGCGCGTACGCGACGTCCGGTCGCAGACCTTCAAGATCGAGCAGCGTGGCTACCACCTCCTGCTCGGCCTGCGGCGGCCGCGGCAGTGGGTGACGCTGCGGCCCCAGGCGTTGCAGGCGGCTCTGCGCTCGTTGCAGACCAGTTTCGACATCGTGGTGTGCGACATCGAGTCGGACTTCGAGGGCGAGGCGGACACGGGATCAATCGACATCGAGGAACGGCACATGATGGCGCGCCGCGCCGCCAGCGACGCCGCCACCGTCGTGGTCGTGGGACGCGCCGACATGAAGGGCCTGTACGGGCTGATTCGGGTCGCCCTCGACCTGCACGGACTCGGCGTCGACGTGGGTCGAATCCTCCCCGTCCTGACGTTCGCACCCCGCAGCCCGCGGGAACGCGCCGACCTCACCACCGCCCTGTCCTCCCTGCTGCGGGCGTCACTGGGCGAGGCGGCAACCACCCTGGCCAGTCCCATCTTCATCCCCAACCGCAAGGTCGACAAGGCGCTGCGGGACGGCGTGGCGATGCCACGACCGCTCCCCCAGGTGTTGGCAGGCGGCGTGGCCGGCATCCTGAACCGTGACCTCGCTGGCGACGGTGCCGCGTCACCGCGGACGGGTGGGGCGCCACCACCCGAACCCGAGCCGGTGGCCCCGGGTTCCCTGTCGGCCACGGCGGACAAGGACGCGACGTGAGCAGCGATCTCAACCCGCTCGTCGTGATCGAGCAACGCGTGCTCGAACGGGCCAAGGCCAGCGGCGGCAATGCCGGTGCCGGCGGACTCTCGAGTGCGCAGATGAAGGAACTCGTCGAGGACGAAGTCCAGCAGTGGCAGCTGGACCACAAGCACGGTCTGCGACCGTTCGACCTCGCCACACCGAACATGGTCGTCGAACGCGCCATGCGCAACCTCGTTGGCTACGGCCCACTGGGTCCCCTCCTGGACGACGACGACGTCTGGGAGATCATGATCAACGCGCCCGACCTGATCTTCGTCAAGCGCCACGGCGGCCAGTCGGGCTACCACCACGAGACCTTCCACGACGACGCCCACGTCACCCGCACGTTGACCAAGGTGCTCGAGGACGCCTCGACCTCGCATCGCAAGCTGGACCCGTCCGAGGGCCTGCAGGACGCCCAGCTCGACGACGGCGCCCGCCTGCACATCGTGCACCGCGACGTTGGCCGCGGCAGCCACCTCATCGTCAACATCCGCAAGTTCACCGGTGTGGCCTTCCGATCGCTGGACCAACTGGTCGAACGCGGCATGCTCACGGCCGAGGCCGCCGCCTTCCTGCGGGCCTGCGTCCACGCTCGCCAGTCCATCGTGTTCGCCGGCCCACCGGGCTCCGGCAAGACGACCATGCTGTCGTGTTGCGCAGCGGAGCTGGACCCGACCCTGCGCGTGGTGACGGCCGAAGAGGTCTTCGAGGTGGACGTCCCGCTGCCCAACGTCGCATCCATGCAGACACGTGCGGCCAGGCCCGATCGTCCCGCCGTCGACCTGCGCCGCCTGGTGTCGGGCTTCCTGCGCATGGCTCCCGACGTGGCCATCGTGGGCGAGGTCCGCGACCGCGAAGCCCTGCCGCTGCTGTTGACCCTGTCCTCGGGTGTGAAGGGGTACACGACCATCCACGCCGGGTCGGCGCGCCAGGCCCTGACCCGCCTGCGCTTCATCTCGCAGTTGGCCGACACCCGCTCGGAACTGCCGATGTCGGCGCTGAACTCCCTGGTCACCGAGGCCGTGGACGTGGTCGTGCACGCGACCCGCATCAACGGCATCCCCCGGATCACCGAGATCGCCGCCGTCGAGGGCATGCAGGGCGGCGCGGATGCCACGAGCTTCACGATCAGCACGGTGTTCGCACGCAACGACCAGGGCCTGCTGGAGTGGACCGGCAACGTGCCCACCCGCATCCGCCAGCCGCTGGCCGACGCTGGCCACGACGTGCGCGACTTGTTGGACACGACCCGTCGCAGGGTGACGTCGTGAGCCCGGGCCTGGTCGGATTCCTGCTCGCCATGGCAGGCGCCTACGGCGTCTACCTGCTCTGGACGGCCCTGGCGTTCGGATGGCGGGGACTCGCGCCGACGGCGACGAGCGCCACCGGTGGGCGGCGCACCAGTCGCCGGACACGCCTGGAGGACTACCTGGTCCAGGCGGGCGTCGACCGCCTGGGAGTCAAGGAGTTCTTCGCCGTCTCGATCGGCATGTTCGTCATCGGGGCACTCATCGGGCTCGCCCTGTTCAACGCGTTCGCCGCCGTCGTGGTCGGCCTTGCCTTCGCGACGATCCCGATCCTGTCCGCGAACGCGCGGCGCGCCAGGCGACTCGATCGCGCCCGCGACTCGTGGCCGCGCATGATCGAGGAGATTCGCCTGCAGGCCGTCAGCCTCGGCCGTTCCATCCCCCAGGCGCTGTTCGCCGTCGGGCGTCGCGCTCCGGAGGAGATGCAGAGTGCCTTCGACGCGGCCCACCGCGAATGGCTGATCTCGACCGACTTCGATCGCACGCTGGAGGTCCTGAAGGCACAACTGGCCGACCCCACGGCGGACGCCGTCTGCGAGACCCTGCTGATTGCCCACGAGGTTGGCGGCACCGACGTGGACCGCCGGCTGCAGGCACTGCTCGACGACCGCATCCTCGACCTGCAGGGCCGCAAGGACGCGCGTGCTCGCCAGGCCGGTGCCCGCTTCGCACGCTTCTTCGTCCTGCTGGTTCCGCTGGGGATGGCCCTGGTCGGCCAGACCATCGCCGCCGGCCGCGACGCCTACCAGGGCACCGGGCCCACCATCGCGATCACCGTGGCGCTGGGCATCATCGCCCTGTGCTGGTGGTGGGCCGGCCGCCTGATGAGGTTGCCGGCCGAGCAGCGGGTCTTTCGTGGCAGCAGCGAGGAGCAGGCATGATCCGCATCGTCGCCATCTCCGCCATCGCCCTGTGGGCGGGGCTGGTGCTGATCCTGCACCAGGTCCGGTGGTTCTCACGCGAACCGCTCGACGAGCGGCTGGCCCCGTACGTGCCGGGCGGGATGGGCGTGCGCACGCGCACCGGCGTGCTGTCGGTCGAGTCCTTCGCGGAACTCGTGGGCCCGATCGCCCGGTCGACGGGCGAAAGCCTGGCCCGGGTGTTCGGCATCTCCGAGGACCTCGACCGCAAACTGCGGCGCATCCACTCCGACCTCGACGTCACGCAGTTTCGCGTCCGCCAGGTGTCATGGGCCCTTGCCGGGCTGGTCATCGGCACGCTGTTCTCGGTGGCGATCCGGCCGGGCCTGGTGGTGTCGATCCTGTTCTCGCTCGGTGGCGCCCTGTTGGCGTTCATGGTGCTCGAACAGCAGATCGTCGGCGCCTCCGATCGCTGGAAGCGCAGCCTGTTCCTGGAGTTGCCGGTGGTGGCCGAACAGACCGCGATGCTGCTGGGGGCCGGGTATTCGATGTCCGGCGCCATCGAGCGGGTGTCGACGCGGGGCCATGGTGCGGTCGCCCAGGACCTGCGCCGCGTGCTCGCACGCATCCGCCAGGGCGCCGATGAGCAAGTGGCACTCGACGAGTGGGCAGAACTGTCCGATGTCGAGGCCGTCGAGCGCTTCACCGCCGTGCTGAACCTGAATCGCGAGGCCACCGACCTCGGCCGTCTCATCGCCGAGGAGGCACGCAGCATCCGACGCGACGTCCAGCGCGAGCTGATCGAGACGATGGAGCGCCGCTCCCAGCAGGTGTGGATTCCGGTGACGGTGGCCACACTGGTCCCCGGCGTCATCTTCGTGGCCATCCCCTTCGCCTCGGCGCTCGAGGCACTCAACCTCTAGCACGAGCCCTCCTCCGGCACCAGCCCTGCCGGACTCCCCAGCCAACCTCACCGGGACCACCGTGCGCCTCGTCGTGACCACCAACGGCCAGCACCGCGACGTGCTGGTGGAGGTCGACCAACCCCGTGCCACGGTGGCCGACCTGTGCCGCGCGGTCGGACTGGGCAGTGACGCAGAAGTCGGCGCCCAGGTCGGCACCCAGGTCGGCACCCCAGCCGATCCGGGAGCGGCCTCGACCGCCCGCCGGGAGACCCTGCCCGCGCCCGGCCGCCAGGGCTCGGATGGACCCGGCAACGACGTTCCTCCCGGCATCGACGTCGACGGGCGCTTCGTTCCGGCCGCCACCCTGCTGGCCGACGCCGGCCTGCACGACGGTGCGGTGATCGCACCGGCCGCGCCCCACGGTCCCGCCTGGCACCGCGAGGCCATGGCGGCATGGATCACGGTCGTCGCGGGGGCAGGCACCGGCGACCGGGTCG
>DATFMD010000022.1:0-2203 GCA_035267125.1 Nitriliruptoraceae bacterium
GACCTGAGAACGGTGCTGCAGGATCAACTGGCAGCGACCCAACAGCAGCCCGGCGACCCCCGTGCCTCCACTGGCACCACTGCCGGGGACGGCGACGCCGTCGACGACGCCACGCCCGACAGCGACCCGGCACGGCCCACATGGGTGCCGCCGGCCCAGCCCGGGGCACGCGACCACCGCAAGCCCCGCCACAAGGACTCCGCATGAGTGACCGCAAGCCCGATGTGCTGGGCACCCTGGACGCGACCGGCCTGCGGGTGGTCATCGTCGCTGCCCGCTTCAACGCCGAGGTCGTCGATGCCCTCGTCGACGGCGCCGTGAGTCGCCTGACGGAGCTGGGCCAGGATCCGGCCGACTGTCGCGTCCTGCGGGTCCCCGGGGCGTTCGAACTCCCGGTCGTGGCAGCACGAGCGGCCGCTCGCGACGACGTTGACGGGGTCGTCGCCCTGGGAGCCGTGGTTCGTGGCGGCACGCCCCACTTCGACTACGTCTGCGATGCGGCGACCACCGGACTCGAGGCGGTGGCCCGGGCCCACGACACCCCGGTGGGTTTCGGCCTGCTCACCACCGACACGTGGGAGCAGGCCACCGATCGCGCCGGTGGTTCCGAGGGCAACAAGGGCCGCGAGGCCGCCGAGGCCCTCGTCGAGACGATCCGCGTGCTCCAGCAGGTCTGAGTCGCGACGTCGTGGCGAAGCCACCGACGGCCACGTCGTCGTGGCGTCACGCGGTCGCCGCACTGTCGGGTCGCTCCGGGGCCTGCCTAGAGTTGCCCGCGGATCTCGCCTCCCGGATGGTCGGGCGTGTGCACGTTGACGTAGATTGTGCCCGCCTCGATGGCGTCGACCAGGGCATCGAGGTCCTCGCCGGCCAGTCCGCCGACCAAGTCGTCAGCCGTGATGGAACCGGTCACCAGCGTGCCGTTGGTGCGTCCGGGGATGAGTTGCGGCGGGGGCCCCTCGGGGTACAGCCACGCGACCACGCCACCATTGGCACCGGCTGGAGCCATGTGGAGGTGGGCCATGAGGACGTCGTCGATGTTGGCGACGATGAGGCGGTAGTCGATGCTGGCACCCTCGGGTGACTGACGCAGGATCAACTGGCCCTGGGCGGCAGTCTCGGCTGGCGGAACCTCCTGCTGTCCCGTGAGGTGGGCAGTGTGGGTCGACGGTGCGGCAGTCGCGACCGACGTCGAGCCGACGACTGCCAGGACCGCCGCGGCGATCATGACTCGTGTACGCATGGGTGTCCCTGTCGTAGGACCGCTGGGACGGAAGTCGCCCCTGCGGTGCAGCGAGGGCGACTGGGAAGCAGCCGCCACCACGTGCTACGTGGGCAGGCAGCGATTGGTTCACTGGAAGTGTCAGCCCTACAGGCGGCAGGCAAGGATCTCGGTCACCAGGATGCCCTTGGCTCCCAGGTCGTGGAGGTCATCCATGATCGAGTTGGTGCGATCGCGTTGCACCATCGAGCGGACGGCGACCCATTCCTTGTCGTGCAACGGCGACACCGTCGGCGACTCGATGCCGGGCGTGAGTGCACACGCCCGATCCACCTGGTCGACGCGCACGTCGTAGTCCATCATCACCCATTGCCGGGCGATGGTGAGCCCCTCGAGCCGGCGCACCAGTTGTTCGAGCCCCGGCGACGATGCCGTGTCGGTGCCGGTGATGAGCACGGCCTCGGACTCCAGCACGGGGTCGCCCACCAGTTCCAGGCCGGCCTGGCGCAACGTCGTCCCGGTGGACACGACGTCTGCCACGACGTCGGCCACCCCCAGCCGAACCGCGGTCTCGACCGCGCCGTCGAGGTTGATGATCTCTGCCTCGATGCCGAGCTCGTCCAGCCGGCTGGCCACCAGGCCTGGGTACGACGTCGCGATGCGGCGACCGGCGAGTTCCGCCTCGGATCCCACCGCGCCGGGCACCGCCGCGAACCGGAAGTTCGAGCGGCCGAACCCCAGGGCGACCAGTTCGCGCGCCGACGTGCCCGAATCGACCAGCAGGTCGCGACCGGTGATCCCGGCGTCGAGTTGGCCGGTGCCGACGTAGGTCGCGATGTCCTTGGGCCGCAGGTAGAAGAACTCGACGTCCAGGGACGGATCGATCAGCGCGAGGTCACGGCGATCACGCCGCTGTCGATAGCCGGCCTCGCGAAGCATGGCGATGGCGGCTTCGGAAAGGGTGCCCTTGTGCGGGACGGC
>DATFMD010000023.1:0-3271 GCA_035267125.1 Nitriliruptoraceae bacterium
TTCGTCGAGGGCATGCAGTTCGACAAGGGCTACCTGTCGGCGTACATGGTCACCGACCAGGACCGCATGGAGGCCGTGTTCGAGGACCCCTACATCCTGATCGTCAACTCCAAGATCGGCGGCGTGCAGGACCTGCTGCCCGTGCTGGAGAAGGTGATGCAGGGCGGCAAGCCGCTCGTCATCGTGGCCGAGGACGTCGAGGGCGAGGCACTCGCCACGCTGGTCGTCAACAAGATCCGTGGCACCTTCCAGTCCGTGGCCGTCAAGGCTCCCGGCTTCGGTGAGCGCCGCAAGGCCATGCTCCAGGACATCGCCACCCTCACGGGTGCGCAGGTGATCTCCGAGGACGTCGGCCTCAAGCTCGAGAACACCACCGTCGACCTGCTGGGCAGCGCCCGCAAGGTCGTGGTGACCAAGGACGACACCACCATCGTCGAGGGTGGCGGGGCCGAGGAGGCCATCGCCGGTCGCATCTCCCAGATCAAGGCCGAGATCGACAACACCGACTCGGACTGGGACCGCGAGAAGCTCCAGGAGCGCCTCGCCAAGCTGTCCGGTGGCGTCGCCGTGGTCAAGGTCGGTGCAGCCACCGAGACCGAGCTCAAGGAGATCAAGCACCGTGTCGAGGACGCCCTGTCCGCGACCCGTGCGGCAGTCGAGGAAGGCATCGTCGCCGGTGGCGGCACGTCGCTCCTCCACGCCGTCAAGGTGCTCGACGCCGTCGCCGAGGGCCAGGACGACGCAGCCACCGGCGCCAAGCTGGTGCGCAACGCCCTGTCCGCCCCGCTGTACTGGATCGCCAAGAACGCCGGGCTCGAGGGCTCGGTCGTGGTCGAGAAGGTCAAGGGGATGAACGCCGGCGAGGGTCTCAACGCTCTGACCGGCGAGTACGGCAACCTCATCGAGCAGGGTGTCGTCGACCCCGCCAAGGTGACCCGTTCGGCACTGCAGAACGCGGCGTCCATCGCCGGTCTGCTGCTGACCACCGAGGCACTCATCGCCGACAAGCCGGAGCCCGAGGCCCCGGCCGGCGGTGGTGGGCACGACCACGGCATGGGTGGCATGGACTTCTGAGTCCACCCCGTGCCGGGTCCACCCGCGACCCACACACCGACGAATGCCCCGCCTCTCGGCGGGGCATTCGCCGTCTGGAAGGCGTCGTGGTTCGCGACTTGACAGCACCACACCGGTGTCGTCACCATTCCGCCCGACCGGTCGCCGTGATGGTTGCGGACGCGGCCGTCACCCCGGACAGGCGGCCCGGGAGATGACCGTTCGCCTGCACGAGATCCCAGAGCCTGCCCGGTCCGTCGATAGGATGTCGTGCAATGACTGAACAGACTGCTCCCGCCCCCAGTTGGCTCGACGGCTTCGTCGACATCCTCCAGGCACGCCGCCGAACCTGGATCGTCGCGGCCGTTGCCGTGGTGTTGCTCGGTGCCCTGCTGGCGCTGTTGGCGCCGACGTTGCTGCCACCCACGCTGCTGATGGGTGTGGCCGTCGGCATCGCGGCCGCGCTGCTCGCCACGGCGATCGTCGTGGCCCTCGACTCGGCCGACCTGGTCGTGCGCGGACCACGCCACGTCATCGCCGCGGGTGGGCAGGTGGCAGGCACCATCTCGCGCGCACCGGGTGACATCGATGCGCTCATGGACCTGATTGACCAGTACGCCGGGGATGGCGGGGTGCGTGTCGCGTTGACGCCGGCGTCACGGTCGGCCGGCGTGCCGGGCGCGCGCGCCAACATGGTTGCCGAGGAGTTGGCGCACCGCGACCTGAAGGTCCTGTGCACGGACCTGACTCGCGGTCGGACCCCCGCCGTCGGCCTGTCCGACGTGCTCTCGGGAGACCGCAAGCTTGCCGAGGCAGTGCGCTTCGACGAGGAGTTGTTCCTGGCCCACCTGGCCATTGGCTCCGAGCCGGAAGCGGCCCTCGCGGGCTTCGCCGACTGGGCCAACGCACTGCCCGAAGACCTCGACGTGCTGGTCGCGGCGCTGCCACCATTGGCCGAACCCGGCGTCCTTCCCGCGGTCCAGGGTGTCGAGTTGGTGCTCGTCCTGGTGGAGGTCGACCGCACCGAACGTGTCGACCTGATCGCCTGCCTCGATGCCATCGATGCGGCCGGTGTCCCGGCGGCGTTGGTGCTGGTCGACCCGGACATGGATTCCATGGCACCCCCCTCGTCGACCAGCGTCGCGGTGATCGGCCACGCGCCGGACGACGATGATCCCACCGAGTCGTGGACCGAACCCACGGCAGCGCCTGGCGTCGCGGAGTCCGCTGCCAACCCCGCTCCCGCCAACTCCACCGTCGACGTCCTGCCCGGCGACGGCCACATGGACGATGACGAGGGCGCCGACAGTGACGGGGACGTCATCGGCCGGGGCGACCCCGATGGCGACGACACGGTGCGCGTCGTCGGCATGGGTGTCGAGCCGACGTCACCGTCACGGGACCGGCGCGTCGCCGCCGCTCGGTCGGACACGGGTTCCTCGCCGACTGCCCCGGGCCCGGGTGCCCGCGGCGCAGCGACGGTGGCGGGCGCGGCAGCTGCGGGGGCTGCTGCCGCCGGTGCGGTCGCCCACGCCAGGAGCCGGGACGAGCCAGACGACGAGTACGAAGACGATGACGACGCCGTGCCGCCGGTGCCGGGTGGCGGCCACGTCAGGACCGTCCGCCCCAGGCGCCCGGCCGAGCAGTCCGAACCGGCCCCCGCCACCCCCGACTCGGCTGAGAGCACACCCGCCGAGCCCGAAACAGCCTCCCGGCCCCCGGAGGCGCAGCCCGCGCCAGCCCGGCCGGAGCCTGCTCGACCCGAACCCGAGCAGGCACAGCCAGAGCCGGCATCGCCTGCCCCCTCCCAGCCCACGGCGGCGCCGGCGGCCGACTCCTCACCGCCCACGAGTGGCGACGCTTCCGGACCCGACGGTGGTGACGAGGACGACATCGACGCCACGGCCCGGGAGGCGGCGCGACTGACGGCGTCACTGCAGTCCCTGGCCAACGAGGTGTGGCAACGAGGCGACGGGTGACACGAGACCGTCTCGCGGTCGTGGTCCTGGTGTGCATGGCGCTGCTGGTTGCCTGCGGTGGTCCGGCGACGACCGGTGCCATCGAGTGGCGTGACGTGGACATGACGCTGCCCGACGGCTGGGTGGTGATCGAGGACCTCGGGTCCGTGCTCTACGTGGCCAACGGCACCGGGGGAGAGGAAGAGGGCGATCCCGGTGACCTGACCGTGGGCATCCAGTTCATGGTCGAGGACACGCCG
>DATFMD010000024.1:0-4885 GCA_035267125.1 Nitriliruptoraceae bacterium
TGGGTTCGGGCCGCCCAATGCTGTTCCTCGTCTTCTGCCTCAGCGCAAGGCTAGTTGTCGGGGCTTGCGCGCTCGCGTCAACCGGGCCGGACGGGACTCCCTCCTCCCCGGGATGCGCCTTCCAAACGAACGCACCTGATCCCGACACGCTCGGCCCAACCGCGGCCGCTGCAGCCAGGGTCATGACGATCGACCGCGCAGCAAGGGGCAGGCCCAGGAGGTAGTCACCCACCACCACGGTGAGCAGTGACAGCACGAGAACACTGGCCAGTGATCTCTGGACGATCTGGCGAGACTTGGGGAAAGTGCCAGGAGGCCGGACCGTCCACTGTGCATCACGCTTCGCGCAGCACTTGGAAACTTGCAGCGAGCGCTTCCTGCCGTGTCGAACCGATGCCGGTCGCTGAGGCGGTCTGACGGTGTGGGCTGTGGGGGCTGTGCCTGTGCGCATGAGAGGCCGCGATGCACGGACCGCCCCGCGGTTCAAGGAGCTGATCACTCGCCACCATTGCCGGATTGTGAGATGGCCGGTCTGTGGACGAGGTCAGGAGCGTGATCGGCGCCGAGGTCGTCCAGGACCGCTCGGAAGACGGCGTAGCGTTCCTCGCCGACCTCCTGTGCCCACGCTCGTTCCATCTCGTCGATCGCGTCGAGGATGGCTTCGGCCGCGCGGTCACCAGCGGTGGTTCGACTCACGATGATGGCCCTGCCGTCGTCGGGGTCCGGATGGGTCTCCACGAGTCCGAGTTCCTCGAGTTCCCGTACTCGCTGCCCGACGGCCTGCTTGGTGATCCAGCCGCCAGCTGCGAGGTCCGTCGGGCGTGCGCCCTCGTCGGGCAACAGGTGGAGGATGCGACCCTGGGATCCACGCGCGATCGGCACGTCGTCCCGGCGGCGAGTCCGGTGCTCGAGGTCGAGGCGTCGCATGAGCCACTCGATGGCATCCAACACGTGGAGCGAGCTGTCAGTCCGTGGCGCCATCGGAGGCCTCGCGGCGAGAAGGTGCCCACGAGTTTAGTAAACGCGATTGACAGAAGTCGTAAACTACAGTTACTATCCCACGGTGGCCGAATGTCCGACGTGGACGCCTGGGGAGTGCCGGATGAACACAGCGACGAAGAGCACGGAGTGGCGGCTGGATCCGGGTCGGCTCGCCGAGGCGGTCCAACGACTGACCGGTCGTGCCGATGCCGAGATCGCAACCGTCGAGGCTCGACCGGCTGCCCATCGCGTCGACAACATGACCACTGCAGCGCTGACGCATGTGTCGGGCACGCTGGTCGACGGCACCCCGTGGCGCCTGTTCGTCAAGACGTTGCGTCCTGCCTGGCGGGCGCCGTTGTGGGACCAGATTCCGCCGACCTTTCACGACTCGGTCCGCCGTGAGCTGAACTGGGAGGACGAGCCCCGCATCTACACCGGCCCACTGTCGGATGATCTGCCGGGCGACCTGCGGCTGCCCGAGCTGTATGCGATCGACCGAGGCGACGAGCTGGTCGAGCTGTGGCTCGAGGACGTCGCAGACACCACGCCGTGGGACGTCGACCGGTACCGGCGGACCGCCCACCACCTCGGACGGCTCGCGGGACGATGGACCGAGGACCGCGCCGTCGAGCAGTTGGGGGTGCGCCGTCGGACGATGAAGGAGCTCTTCCACGGCAAGATCAGCCACGCCGACATCCCTGCACTGGCAGACGATGCATTGTGGGAGACACCGGGCGTGCTGGCGGCGACCGCCGCGCACGGCGACGTGCGAGGCGACCTGCGACGGTTGGCCGCGGTCGCACCGGACCTCGTCGAGGCCTACGAAGGACTCCCACACGCCCTGGCCCACGGCGACGCCACCCCGGACAACTTCCGCGAGTCCGGTTCCGGCGACATCATCGCCATCGACGTCAGCTACGTCAGCCCCGCTCCACTCGGCAGCGACCTCAGCCAACTGCTCGTCGGCCGGATCGAGTCAGGCGCGGCGACAGCAGACGAGTTCCAGTCCGTCACCACCACGATCCTGCCCGCCTATCTGGACGGACTTGCCCAGGAGGGAACGCACGCCAACCCGGACGCGGTCGAAGCCGGCTGGGCCATCGCGCTCGCGGTCCGATCGGTGTTCTCGGAGCTCATCCTCGACCACCGCCCCGACATGGACCAGGCAGGCCGCCGCGAACTCCTGGCGCGCCGCGCCCTGGCGTGCCGATTCGGCCTCGACCTCGCCCTCCGGGTCGCACGTCGCATCGTCTGAATCGCCCGCCGTGGCCTGGGCGTGGTGACGGCGTCCCGGGGCGAAGCCAGGAGACCTCAGGCATCTCTGCGCGCTCCTACGCTGATGGCCAGAGGAGTCTGGATCTCGATGCGTCGAACATGGTGCGCAGTCGCCCTGGCCACGGTGGTGTTGGCAGCATGTGGAGCGTCTGGCAGCCCATCACCAGTGGACACCACCAGCCGTGCTGTCCCATCGTTGCCAGCGGTGGCCGTTCGACTCGACGTCGAACCGGCGGTCGACGAGGCTGCACGAGACCTGGGCCACGACGTCGCCGAGTTGTCACGTCAGGCTGTGCTCAGCGCAGCGGCCAGGCTGCCGAGGCGCGACGCCGACATCTCCGTCACGATCTCCGAGGACCCGAACTCCAGGTTCATCATCGGCCACATGGGACTTGGAGCCCAGGCGGGTGCACCGTGGTCGGACGCCGCTGGCTGAGGAGGGAGACCGGGCGATCAGTGGTCGTGGTCGTCAAGCGCCCGCCCGACTCGTCGTTTCGCCACCGCCAGCAGTGGCATGACCACCAGCGACACCCAAGGCCAGTGGCCAGTGTGACACGGTCGACTACCGTCCGTGGTCGCACGGGGCGAAGAGGAACGACGATGAGCGAACGGCTGTTGGTGGTGGTCGCCCACCCGGACGACGAGACCTTCGGAACGGGCTCGTTGCTCGCGCAGGCCAAACGAGCTGGTGCGCAGGTCACCGTGGCGTGCGCCACCAGGGGGGAGGCCGGCGAGCCGAATCCCGGCAGCGTGCCGCAGGGTTCGACCCTGGCCGAGGTGCGGGAACGGGAGTTGCGCACCGCGGCGACGATGCTCGGTGTCGACGACGTCGTGGTCTGGGACTGGGGGGACTCCGGGATGTCGGGAGACCCCCAGGCAGGCAGCCTCTGCGACGCCGAGTTCGACGACGTCGTCGCTGCGGTCGCTGCCCTGGTGGAGGAGTGCCGGCCGACGATCGTGGTGACCCTGGATGGCAGCGACGGACACCGTGACCATCTCCGGGTTCGTGACGCCACGCTGGCGGCGACCAAGGCCACGTCGTGGACGACGTCCAAGGTGTACCTGCACTGTCTGCCGCGTCGACTGATGCGACGCTGGGTCGACGAGTTGGCCCGGCGCAGCCCCGATGCCGCCCACCTCGAACTCGGAGAGCTCGGCACGCCGGACGACCAGATCACCACGGTGCTGGACACCAGCGACCTGCTGGATCTGCGGGAACGGGCCATGGCCGTGCACGCCTCCCAGACCCCGCCCTACGACGTGATGCCGCCCGACCTGCGCCGTGACTTCCTGACCACCGACGCCCTTCGCCGCGTGCACCCACCCTGGCCGGACGGCGCGCCTCGCGAACACCGCCTGTTCTGAAGGCAAGCAGCGCAGCCTGCAGCATCCGGGCAGCGTGGGAGTGCTCAGCCCGTGGCTGCAAGGCGCCGTGCCAGCGCCTCGAGGCAGAGGTCCAGGCCGAACTCGAACTCGGTGTCGAAGCTGAATCGACCCGCTGCCCCGAGGTCATGGACGTCCTTGACGTTGCTCGGCAGCGCCCGACCGTCGGACTGGGTGTCCGGGCCGGGTTCCCGCGCAGTCGCAGCCTCCTGGACCACGTGGCCGTAGACGAAGGTGTCGAGGAGGAAGAACGCGTGCGCGGCGTTCTCGGCGTCGAAGCCCGCCTCGCGCAGGCACCCCAGGATCGTGTCGACGTAGTCGATGGTGACGCGGCTGTTGAGTCCACGCGCCTCGAACAGGGCGATCACCCACGAATGGCGCAGGAGCAGGGATCGAGCCGATGCGGCCCGACGACGCATGGCGTCCTGCCACTCGCTGCCCGGTTCCGGCACCTCGATGGCACCGATCACGGCGTCCACCATGCCGTTGAGCAGGTCGTCCTTGCCGTCGATGTGCTTGTAGAGCGACATCGCTTCGACGTCGAGTTCGGCACCGAGGCGCCGCATGGTGAGCGACTCGAGGCCGCCCCGGTCGGCAAGGTCGATCGCGGCGTCGAGCACGCGTGCCCGGCTGAGTGGTGGTCGCTTCCTGGAGGTCATGGTTGACAAGCTTACTAAGTAAACATAGGCTTCGTGAGGATTACTAAGTAAGCCATCCGCGACACCGACATGACCCCGGAAGGATTCGCCACCATGACTGCCCACACCCACACCCACACGCTCACCACCGACACGCCCACCACCCCGACCATGCAGCCGGCACGCGACGCGCAGGATGCGCCCGGTGCTCCCGATGTGGTCGGGGCAGCCGACCTCGTCGGTGTGCGCCACAAGTTGTCCGCCCTGTGGATCGCGATGCTGTTCGTCTTTGCCTACGTGGACCTGTTCAGCCTCTATCGACCTGACTTCAGGGCGCAACTCGAAACCGGGGAGATCGCAGGATTCGCCATCGGCGAAGGATTCATGCTCGCCACGACAACCTACGTGCTCATCCCGAGCCTCATGGTGTTCCTGTCACTGGTCCTGCCGCGGGAGGTGGCTCGACCCACGACCATCGTGCTCGCGGTCGGGTACAGCGCGACCATCGTCGTGGGCGCCGTGGGGGAGTGGGGCTACTACGTCCTCGGCAGCCTGGTCGAGGTGGCGCTGCTGGTCACCATGGCCGTGCTCGCATGGCGGTGGCG
>DATFMD010000025.1:0-4661 GCA_035267125.1 Nitriliruptoraceae bacterium
GCTGCATCATCCCGTCCGGGGCGAAGGCCGTGCCCTGGGCATGCATCCGGGCGGCGTAGAGCCTGATCAGTTGTCCGGCGATGTCGCGCACCGACTCGCGGACGCGCTCCTTGGCCCGCTCCCACTGGGCGCCCCCCAGCCGCATGGGCCGCGGGCTGTCGCCGCCCTGGTACCGGGCGATCGCATCGACCTGGTCGGACGGGATGAAGAGCGTGTCGTCCTTGGCGTACTCGACCACCACGTAGTCGCGGGTCACCGGGAGGCCGTCGGGTCCCCGGTACTCGCGCGTGACCAGGCCTCGAAACAGTCCGACACCGTGGGTGCGGTGCACGATGGCATCACCCGGTTCCAGCCCTGCGACGGTGTCCAGCGCCTTGCCCCGGGCGCCCATCCTGCGACCGGCACGGCGGGTCCGGCGCGGGCCGAACAGGTCCCACTCCCCCAGCAACGCGATTCCCAGGCCCGGGTCCACGAATCCCTTGCGCAGCGACGATGGCACGAGTTCGACCCGTTGCCCGACCTTGTCCACGGCGACCTGGTCGAGGTCGAGCGTGGCCGGTACCAGTTCCTCTGACAGCACGTCGCGCAACCGCCGCACCGGTCCGACGCCGGCCGTGGTCGCGACCACGCGCATGCCGTCCGCCAGCCACGCCTGGCTGCGGCCGGCGATCGCCTCGACGTTGCCCTTGAACGAGTCGATCGCGTCGCCGGGCAGACGGGTCGCCCCGAACGCCGGCAGGTCCCATCGCCGTCCCGACACCCGCGCCAGCATGTCCTCCATGCTGGCGAACCCAGCCGGCCCGAACCGCGCCATGCCGTCGGGCAGGTCCCACGACACCTCGGCCAGCACCGTGGCCTCCTCCAGGACCTTGCCGGCGGGTTCCGCGACCAGCATCGGATCGACGATCGCCACGCCCGCCCCGTCGGGCAGGAAGTCGGGCAGCAGGGCCGGATCGTGGTGCAGCAACGTGACCAGCGACTCGGCCCCGTCGAACGCGATGCCCGCAGCCAGTTCCTCCAGTGGCGCGGCCAGTGACGGCATCGTGGCCGCCAGTCGGGCCGCCCGTTGCCGCAGGTCGTCGTTCAGGACGAGTTCTCGCGCCGGGTCGACGACCACCTCGGCGATGTCACTGATCGAGCGCTGGTCGGCGATCCCGAACGTGCGCAGCGTGTCGACGTCGTCGCCGAAGAACTCGACCCGCACGGCCTCGTCGGCATCGGTCGGGAACACGTCGACGATGCCGCCCCGCACCGCGAACTCACCCCGGGCCCGCACCTGCGTGCCACGTGCGTAGCCCAACACGGCGAGGGTTTCGACGAGCCCGTCGAGGCCCCCGTCGAAGCGACGCGACAGGCGCAGTGGCCGGCGCGTGGCCAGCCGAGGGTCCATGGGCTGGAGGACCGCCCGCACCGGCGCGACGACCGCGGCCAGCGGGTGGGCATCCCCCTGCTCGGCTGCGACCAGGCGATCGAGCACGGACAGGCGCGCACCGACCGTCGACGGCTGCGGCGACAGGCGCTCGTGGGGCAGGGTTTCCCACGACGGGAAGTGGGCCACGGCGTCGGCCCCCAGGAATGCGCCCATGGCGTCGACGAGTTCCTCGGCGTCCGAGGTGCGTGCGGTCACGACCAACAACGGCGTGGTGTGTTCGGCCAGCAGCGACAGCCAGTAGCCACGCGCCGCCTCGGCGGGAGCCACGACATCCGCGGCGAAGGCGTCGGCGGCCATGTCGCGACCAGCCCGCAACAGGCTGGCCAGCGGCCCGGTGGCCAGGCCCGGATCGATCACGTCGTCGATGCTGCGCCGGACCTGGTCAGCAGCCATCGTCAACCCGGCATGCGCACGTGCCCGCGGTGGTCATCGCTGCTTCTTGCCGGGGTTGGCGATGTAGCCCTTGGGCATGGGCAGGCCCGGATCCAGGGCCGCCAGTTCGCGTGCCAACCTCGGCACGTCGTTCTTGCCGACCTTGCGGGGCAGCTTGTTCATCGACACCTGCAGTTTCTGGAGTGGGACCTGGCCGTCACCCTGACCGACCACGACCACGTGCACCGGCGTGTCCTTGATGATGCGTGCCATGCGGCGACGCTCCTTCGACAACAGCGTCTTCGTTCGCGTGGGTTGGCCCTCGGCGACCAGGATGACGCCCGGGCGACCCACGGCCCGGTGCACGAAGTCCTGCTTCTTGGTGAAGGCGACCGCAGGCGTCACGAACCACTGGCCACGCATCGACTGCAGCACTGCCGCGGCAGCCCCCGGACGACCCTCGATCTGGGCGTACTGCGAGGACTGGGCGGCCCGGCCGAAGATCACCATGGCGACGAGCACCGCCAGCGACAGCCCGATGGGCAACCACAACCACTGCCCGAGCACGGCGCACACGGCGACCGTGATGGCGATGATCGCCACCGCCGGACCCAGCACGATCAGCGGCAGGCGGGGGTTGTCGGCGACGGCCAACTTCCATGCCTGGCGGAACTGTTCGAGACGTTCTCTCATGGCTGCTCTCTCGGGCGCGTTCGGTGGGTGGGTCGTGTGCTGCGTCGTTGGGAGGTCGTCAGGACCCGTCCCTGCCCGCGGCGTCCAGGCCGTGGTAGCGGTTCTGGACCGCCTCGACGTCGTCGGTGGCCAGCAACTCGACCGCGTCGGCGGCGTGTTCGGCGACGATGTCGACGACCTCGCGATCAGATGCCGAGAACCGTCGCAGGACGTGGTCACGCGCGGGCTGGCGACCGGGTGGGCGGCCCACACCGATCCTGACACGAAGGTAGTCGCGGCTGCCAAGCGCCCGGTCGACGTCCCTGAGTCCGTTGTGGCCACCGTGGCCGCCACCGCGCTTGCAGCGCAACCGGCCGACATCGAGGTCGATGTCGTCGTGGATGACGACGGTGTCTGCCAGGTCCGACGAGTACCAGCGCGCCGCTGCCTGCACGGGACCGCCGGACGTGTTCATGTACGTCGACGGGATGACCAGGTCGAGCCTGGCCCCGCCACCCAGTCGCACCTCGGCGGCTTCCGCATTGATGCGCTTGTTGCGTGCCAACGAGGTGTGGTGGCGTGATGCGAGGAGGCGGACGACGTCGGCCCCGATGTTGTGTCGGGTGCCGCCGTAGTCCGCCTCTGGGTTGCCCAGGCCGACGACCAGCAGTCGTCGGCCCGTCCCGGTCGCGGCGTCGATCACTCGTCCGCGGCGTCGGTGTCGCCCTCGCCGCTGGCGTCGCCCGCTGCGGCCTCGCCCTCGGCAGGCTCCTCGCCGACGAGCTCGGGCTCGGCAGCATCCTCCTCGATGCCGGCACCCTCGGCCATCTCCTCGAGCTCCTCCTCGGAGATCGGGGCGTTGATCGTGACCAGCGTGCGGTCGTCGTCGATGTCGAAGGTCGCACCATCGGGCAGCTGGTCGCCCAGGTCGCCGACACGCAGCACGTCACCGATGGTCATGCCGTCGAGGTCCACGGTGAAGTGGCCGGGCACCTCCAGCGGTCGCACGTTGACGGGAACGGTGTACAGGACCAGGTTGATGATCCCGCCCGCGTTGCGTGGCGATTCCTCGTTGACCAGGTCCACCGGGATCTCGGCGGTGATCAACTGGTCGCGGCTGACGGCCTGGAAGTCGACGTGCATGTAGTCGCCACGGACCACGTGGCGCTGCAGGTCCTTGACGATCGTGAGGTGTTCGTCGCCGGCGACATCGAGGCGGATCAGGACGTTGCGGCCGGCCACGGTGTGCAGCGCGTGGTAGAGCTCGCGGTTGTCGACCTCGATGGGGGTCGGGTCGACGCCGGCGCCGTAGACGATGCCCGGCACGACACCGGTCTTGCGCAGGCGCCCGGCGGCACCCTTGCCCTTCGCGGTGCGGACGTCGGCGCTGAGGTTGAACTGGGTGGAAGCCATGGTGGTGGTGCTTTCGTTTGGTGGTCCCCAACGTGGGTCGGTCACGACGGCATGTCGACCGTGCACGGCAGGGTCGACAGTCGCGGCGAGATGTCACGAGGGGTGCGTGGTGCCGTTCCCGGCGTTCGGTTGGCCGTCGGCCTGTCCGGTGGCGAACACGCAGCAGGCCCGCTGGAGTGCTGGCGGGCCGGCGCGCCAAGTCTACCTCCCGACGCCTGCGGCCGCGCCCGCACGCGCCCGACTACCGGGCACGACCCGAGCGACCCTTCCCCCACCCGAACGGCAAGGCCAGCCGATGCGCCACCATCAGTCGATTGTCGGCCAGCAGGCCGTCGGTGCCACGATTGGCGACGATCCGGCCCTTGTCCATGACGACCGATCGTCGGCACGTCTGCAGGGCGAACGGCAGGTCGTGGGTGATCACGACCAGCGTCACGTCGAGTCCTGCCAGCACCGACGCCAGGGTGTGGACGCCGACCGGGTCCATTCCGGCCGATGGCTCGTCGAGCACGAGGACGTCGGGTTGCATCGCCAGCACGGTCGCGATGGCCACGCGCCGTCGTTCGCCACCCGACAGGTGATGGGGCGGCTTGCCGGCCTCGTCGACCATCCCGACTGCAGCCAGGGCAGCATGGACCCGTTCGTCGAGGGCCTCACCCCGCAGCCCCAGGTTGGCGGGTCCGAAGGCGACGTCGTCGCGGACCGTGCCCAGGAACAGTTGGTCGTCGGGATCCTGGAACACCAGCCCGACCCGGCGACGCACCTCGGCAAG
>DATFMD010000026.1:0-2807 GCA_035267125.1 Nitriliruptoraceae bacterium
CTTCGGGATAGATCTGCCCGCCGTAGACAACCACCGGCGCCGACGCGCACAACAGACCGACGATGATCGTGGCCGGGACCAGTCGGGCATCGAAACGCCGAATCGCCAGCCACAGCGTGGCCGCCGCCAGCACGCCGGCCAGCACCGCCAGGACTGCCTTGGCAGCCCGCCAGCCCCCGAGGTGCACAGGGATCGCCAGGACCAGCGCCAGCCCGGGATCGTGCGGCACCACCTCGCGACCACTCGCCTGCGTCGCAGCCTGTGGCGCCAGCCGCTGTTCGTGGAACGAGCGATACAACTCCTGGTCGACCTGGTTGGCGACGTCGAGATCGCCGTCCCGGGCGAGGCTGGCAGCGGTCAGCAGGTAGTGGGGCTCGTCAGCCGACGTCTGGTTGCCATGGGTCGCCCGGATCCACCCGGTCGGGAGCGCGACCAGGGTCGTGACCACGGCCACCAGCACCATGGCAGCCACCAGGTGACCGCCCGGTGGGTTCGCCGCAGGGCGACGTGTCACCGTGGGAAGGCGGTGAGGGGGTGCTCACAGGTGATCTCGACGTCCACATGGCTGCCGACCGCAAGACCGGCGGTGTGGGGTCGCATGCCAACCAGTGTCAGGCCGTCCTCGAAGGCAACCGTGTGTGCGATGCTGCTCCCCCGAAACTCCGTCGCAACCACGACACCGTCACCGTCCCCGTCCGGCCGCATCACGACCTCGTGTGCGCGCACCATGACGTCGACGGCGGACAGGCCGGCAGGATTGTGGACCGGCAAGGCGCCGAACCGCGTGTCCACGTCGGTGCCGGACACGGTGCCGGGGATGAAGTCGGCGTGGTCGAGGAACGAGGCGACGAAGCGGCTCGAAGGTGCGTGGTAGACCGTGGCAGGCGAATCCACCTGCTCCACACGACCATTGCGCATCACCGCCACCCGCGCACCGACCGTCAGGGCCTCGTCACGGTCGTGGGTGACGAAGATGGCCGTGATCCGCTCGGCCCGCAACAAGGCGACGGTCTCGGCCCGCACCCGTTCACGCAGGTTGCGATCGAGATTGGAGAACGGCTCGTCCAGCAGCAGCACCGCAGGCCGTGGGGCAAGCGCCCGTGCCAGTGCCGTGCGCTGTTGCTCACCTCCGGACAGTTCGTGGGGGTAGCGATCACCGAAGTCGGACAGGCCCACGAGCTCCAGGACCTCGTCCACGCGCGACTTCGCCGCACCGTCACGTCCCAGCGCGAACCCCACGTTGCCACGGACGTCCAGGTGCGGGAACAGCGCGTGGTCCTGGAAGACGACACCGACACCGCGATGTTCTGGGGCGACCCACACCCCGTCGTCGGTGACGGTCGTCCCCGCCACCTCGATGCGGCCCGCATCGGTCGGGACCAGTCCCGCAATGGCCTTGACGAGCGTGGACTTGCCGCACCCGGACGGGCCCACGATGGCCATCTGGGACCCGGCAGGCAGTGACAGGCTCACCCGGTCAAGCGCCACCACGTCGCCGTACTGGACCACGAGGTCCTGTGCGACCACCTGGTCCTGTGCGCCCACCTGGCCCTGTGCGCCCACCTGGTCGGACCCTGCCACGTCAGCATCGGCCCGGGTGGCCACCGTGGTCGCGTCGTGGGCGACCGGACCGGTCGAAGGGGACCCGTGGGCATCCGCGGACGTGGTCGACGACACGTCCCGCGACGAGTCGGGCACCCGGGGACCATCCGTGCCAGGCGGTGACCCGGTGCTGCGGGTTCCGGCGACGGTCTCGCGCGTCAAGCTCATCGGCGATCTCCTGGTGGTCTGATCTGGAGACGGAACAACGTCACGACCGGGATGCACGCCAGCGCAACGATCGTCAACGCGGGCAGGCCGGCCAGCTCCCAACGGGCCTCGGCCGCCGAACGGTACACCCACAACGACAAGGTCTCGAAGCCGAAGGGACGCAGCAACAACACGATCGGCAGTTCCTTGAGCGCGTCGACGGCGACCAGGACCAGCGCAATCCCGACGCCAGTGCGCAACTGGGGCACGTGGATGCGCGCAGCGACCCGTCGCGGCGCGGCACCGAGCGTGAACCCGGACATCGTCGTCGTCCGGGGGACGCGCTGCAGGCCGGCGTCGAGGGTGTTGCTTGCCAGTGGCAGGAAGCGGACCGTGTAGGCGTAGGCCACTGCCAGCAGAGAACCGGTCGCCAGGCGGCCACTGGTCGGCACGCCCAGTGACTGCAGCGTGGCGTCGAGACCGGCCAGCAGCAACAGGGTGCCGATCGCCAACACGGGACCGGGCACGGCGTAGCCGATGTTCGCGACTCCGACCAGCCGCGGTGTCGTCCGATCACCGCTCAGGCGCACCGCGTTGACGAGCACCAGGCCCACGATCGCGCACGCAACTGCCGTGAGGACGGCGAGCATCGCGCTGTTGCCGAGATAGGACAGGTAGCGCCCGTCGATGCCACCGGGGCCGAACAGGCTGGACTGGGACGACCATGCCACCAACTGCAGCCCCGGAATGGCGAACGCCAGCATCAGGACGATGCCGCAGGCGGCAGTGGCGGCCCAGCCGCGAGCGCCGGTCAGCGAGATCGGCTCGATGCCGCCACCCCGGCCCCTCTGCTCGTAGCGCGCCCGACCACGCAGCCGCCGTTCCCCGACGATGACGACGGCTGCCATCACGAGCACGATGCTGGCCAGTTCTGCCGCCGCCGCGCGTTCGAACATGCCGTGCCACACCTGCTCGACGCCCACCGAGATCGTGGTCACGTTGAAGTACTGCACCGTTGCGAAGTCGGTCAGCGTCTCCATGGCAACGAGCGCCGCGCC